>CAYOJT010000036.1:0-14898 GCA_964404365.1 uncultured Bacteriovoracaceae bacterium | reverse complement strand
TCAGAGGAAAAGGCCATGGCGATTGTCGACGCATGGCTATCAACACCGTTTAGTAACGGAGAGCGCCATTGTAACCGAATCCTGAAAATTAAGGCTCTGGAAGAGACTTTAAAGAAGAGCTAGTCTCATCTCCATGACGACAAAACCCACTTGGTTCACGAGCTCCCTCTCTCAAAACGATCCCGAAATTTTTCAAGTCATCGGACGTGAATCGAAGCGGCAGGAAGAAGGCATCGAGCTGATCGCCTCAGAAAACTACACATCCCGCGCCGTGATGGAAGCGCAGGGGTCGATTCTGACGAACAAGTACGCAGAAGGTTATCCGGGAAAACGTTACTACGGCGGGTGTGAATTCGTAGACCAATCCGAGAAGCTCGCGATCGATCGCCTCTGTAAACTTTTCGGCGCCGAAGCCGCCAACGTTCAACCTCACGCAGGCTCTCAGGCGAATATGGCCGCCTACATGGCGCTTGCCCAACCGGGCGACACGATTGTGGGCATGAGTCTCGCTCACGGCGGTCACCTCACTCACGGCTCACCGGTAAACTTCTCTGGAAAACTTTATAAAATCGTACCCTATGGGTTAGACCCGAAAACGAACCGTCTCGATTACGACCAGATTCGCGATATCGTTTTGAAGGAGCGCCCTAAGATTTTAGTCGCTGGCGCATCTGCATATCCGCGGATTATCGACTTTGAAAAGATGGGCGCGATCGCTCAAGAGGCTGGATGCGCGTTTGTCGTCGATATGGCTCACATCGCAGGGCTCGTCGCAGCTAACCTTCACCCCTCACCGATTCCTTACGCCACCTACACGACTTCCACGACTCACAAGACGCTTCGCGGACCGAGAGGAGGGATCATTCTATCGAGCGCCGAAAAAATTAAGGCAGTGAACTCTCTGATCTTCCCAGGAATTCAAGGTGGGCCGCTGGAACACGTCATCGCAGCGAAGGCTGTGGCCTTCGGCGAAGCGCTGAAACCGGAATTTAAGGAATACCAAAAACAAGTCGTCTCAAACGCAAAGATCTTAGCCGAAGAATTGATGTCTAAGGGATTTTCACTCGTTACCGGCGGCACGGACAATCACCTGATGCTCGTGGACCTCACAAATTACGGCGATAAAACCGTGACTGGAAAAGATGCTGAAACCTGGCTCGACCAGGCGCACATCACCGTAAATAAAAATGCCGTTCCGGGCGATACGCGATCGCCATTCGTGACTAGCGGAATTCGTATTGGAACTCCCGCATCGACTACGCGCGGGTTTGGTGGCAGCGAAATGAAACTTATCGCCGGATGGATTTCTGAAGTCCTTGCGAGTAAGGGCGACGCCGCTGTGATTTCTCGGGTGGGCGGACAAGTGAACGAGCTCTGTGGAAAATTCAGAGTCTACTGATTCACTACTCGGACTTGTTTTTATCTTCAGGCGCGACCATTTCGATTTTTTGCCATGCTGCTTCTGCGGGTGGGGCTGAAGCGTTACCCGCGCCGTTATTATACTTGTACTTCGGACTGAACGCGACGATCGCGTAGCCGATGGGCGGCATCAAAATCATCAAAACCATTATGCCTTGGCTCGCCGAAAATTTTTCAGCGATTTTCTTATTCATCAAGCAGGCTGAAATAAATCCTACGAGCGGAATCAAATCGATGAGGATCCACCACCCTGGCTGACCCGCGACTCGATGGAGCGTGTACATATTGTAGATCGGGATAATCGCTTTCAGGCCAGAATGGCCGGCCTTTTCGAAAAGCCTCCACATGGCCGCAAAGAAAAACAAAAAGATAGCGAGTATCCCAATCAATACTCCCGAACCGAGCGCTGCGAGATCGGGAAGCCCAGGCGGCTTACTTCCGCCATTAAAGGAGTCGAGATCGATTTGTTGAATGTCGACGGGCTTTCCGAGCTTTTCGACCTTCATTTCTGGTTTTGTCGAAGGCGCTGAGGACTGAGGAGAACTGCTAGCTGCGGGCATTGCGGAAGGCGCGAGAGTCTTGAGTGCCGGAGGTGGAATGGTGGTCGGCATGGGCGGCACGGATGCCGCAGGGACAGGACTACCCGGAGCAGGAGGCTTCGGGGCACTTACCGCCCCTGGCTGTGCGGGGGCTTGGGGTGGAATGGTAGCCACAGATGTATTCGAAGTCGACTGCGGAGTTTGTGGCACCGCCTTCGGAGCGGACTGCACGGGTTCGGGTGAAGCTGCTACTTGAATAGCGCCGGACTTTGTTTCGTTGAGAGGTTTTCCGGACGGAGGTGGAGTCATGGCCTTCGGGGCATTTGAATGAACTTCTACGGCCTGTTTAGTCGCGGGTTCCTTCTCAGGCTCCACAGACTTTTCAATCGGCTTCGGCGTAGAAAGCAGCACGACTTTAGGCTCAGTCGGCTCGGATGCGCAGATGAACTGAGTTACACAGCGGATGCGCGTCTGTTTACAATCTTTCAGCGAAACTTTCGAACACGTGAATCCGCCCGTATGCTGAGGCGTAATCCCCTCGCCGCAGAGGACACCTGCGGAAACGACGTCTTCCACGAGTTTCGTCTTGAATTCCTCTTCGCCGATATCGCAGGCTTCTTGTGCGACGCCTTTGATCTTCGCTTCCGCATTTTGAATAGGAAAAAGCGCCGTCAAAAAGACGGCAGAGACGACGAAACTACCCAAAAGCGCGTTTAAGCGGGTCGGCGCAAAGGACATTGCCCTCTTTTCGGCGAAAATGTCGCTGAACTTAAAACAGAAAAGGGCCCTGCTATCGGATAGCAGGGCCCGTACTTTTAAGATTGAAACTGCAGCTTAGTTTGCAGCGCCTTCTACTACCCATTTGGATTTGTAGAGCTTGTTCATGCCGTCGAAGTAGCCCTTGAAATCGAGCTTCTTCTGAATCCACATAAAGTTCGGGTGCAGAGCCTTCTCGTCCCATTTACCGCCGATGATGCGGCCTTGGTTATCCAAGAAAAGCTTGTATTCGAATACGTCGCGAGCGATTTTTTGGTTCGCCGTCCCGACGATTGGATCCCAGTGTTGGCCGACTTCTTTCACGTAGGAAAGAGTGGTTTTCACTTTAATCTTCTTCGCGCCACGGAACTCGTTATCGCCTTCTTCGTTTCCGACATCCCGATTGAAGACGGATTCGTAACCAATTACAGGCTGGTTCCAGACTTCAGCATTACGAAGGTCGAGGTTGATGTTCGATCCGAATGCTTCGTGGCGAATTCCAAGCATGTTTGCCAGGATCACGTGAAAAGCTCCTGGATTCACATCTTTCAAGCCGACTTGGCGCTTAAACAGTCCGCCTTTTTTCGGTTCGATGCGAACACCAACTTGTTTTACTTCGTCGAGGCTCGGGAAATATCCGTAGAGTTGAACGTCCAGACCGCACTGGTTGGATGCGTCTGCACGAGAATTCGTCATCACGCTCTCCACGATCGCCGCACGGCAGTTGTCGTCGCGACGTCCACAGGCATCAAACTGAGCTTTGAATGCGTCGCGCTTTCCGATGTAGGTTTGAGGAATATAGGTATTACGAAGGTAGTTATCGTCCGCACAGAGTCTGCCATCAGTCACACCATTAATCATGGAGCGGCGACCGGTGTAGCTCGTCTCGTAAGGTTTTCCATCGACCCAACTAGTCAGCGTAGCTTCCATTTGGTTATCGATATCGATCCACTTACCTTCCATTGAATCTAAATATTGAAGTGCATCGCCGTAATGACCGACCCAGCGGTGGCCACGAGCGATGTCGTACATTCTCACGCCGTAATAGTGAGAGATAAGGCCATTGATATCCGAAGTCGCGAAAGGAATCGTGATTCCGTCAGCGTTCGTGACCGTGACAGGGTTTGGTTCTGGGTGGTGGATCGCAGCTTGAATCCAGCCGTGACAGATCCCTTCCCATTCCTTCATGTCTTTATTCGTGCGGTTCTTCTCGATCTGAACCGTTGGATAGGTGTAATCGCCCATGAAGATGTCGTACTTTTCAGCCGGCGAGAGCATCTTGATTTGCTCTTGAGACATGGTCTTCAATTCTTCTTTTGAAAAGAGCTTGTAGTTCCAAACGCCGCCCACGTTTCCTGGAAGCTGAGCTTGGCCCTTGTACCAGCGAATGGCGATACCGCCTGCTTGGGAAGCCCAGTATTGGTCGCTCCAAGGCATGCGATCTTTCGGAACTTCACCGGAAACCGGAAGCTGAGAGAGTGTGTAGTTAAAGTTTGTATCGAGCATTTTCTCGAATAGGGCAGGATCGTTGTCGTCGTTCCATTCACGCGCAGGAGGCGGATTCGCCGTTCCTTTGAACATGAAGGAAACAAACGCGACCGCGACAACCGAACTCCAGAACGTGCGTGATTTTAACGAGACAGACATGGGGACTCCTTGGGGAAAAAATCTAAGGTCCTGGTTATAACGCCACGCACCCTTCAATACAAGACTAAAAGATTCAGGTATTTATTGCCGCACGACTTCCCCGGGTGAATTCGGTTTTCATCTTCATAGGTTATTGTTTTTATTATATTATTTTGGTCACTCCCCGAAACCTAAAAATGTCGCCCGCGTCTGAACTCGAGGACAGTGGCCCGGCGCGCTTTCGTTCCTTTAAGGCCTCCCTGAACTGAGCTAGAACCCTTTAAAAGCAAGAGAAACACCCATCCATGTCGATCCTCGTCTCCGCCAATTCGATTTCTAAGTCCTTCGGAGTGAAAACTCTGTTCGAGGGTCTCACTTTCGCGATTCACGAAAATGAGCGGATCGGACTCATTGGACCCAACGGAGTTGTGAAATCGACTCTGCTTAAAATTCTGAATGGGATGGAGTCGATTGATGATGGCGAACTTTCTTTCAAGCGCGGATTAAGAACCGGATTTTTAGAACAGGTCCCCCATTTCAAAAAAGGCTCAACCATCCTCTCAACGCTCGTGGAAGCCACTCGCGATCCATCGGACTGGGAAACGATTCGCGTCGCAGGAGAATGGATTTCAAAACTTGAACTCGACACTTTCGGACCCGAATATCCTGTGGCCGATCTATCGGGCGGTTGGAAAAAGCGAGTCGCACTCGGCCGCGAATTAGTGAAAAACCCTGATCTTCTGCTGCTTGATGAACCCACTAACCATCTCGATTTGGAGAGCATCCTTTGGTTAGAAGGCTTTCTGGCCCGAGCTTCATTTTCGACCCTCACCATCACTCACGATCGCGCATTTCTCGAAAAGACCACGAATCGAATCCTTGAACTTAATCCTCGTCACGCGGGCGGAATCCTGTCGGTGGATGGAAATTATTCACGTTTTCTCGAAGTGCGAGAGGATCTCCTTCAGGCGCAAGAAAAGCGTGAAGTGGTGCTTCAAAACACATTAAGACGCGAAACCGAATGGTTAAGACAGGGCGCTAAAGCCCGAACCACAAAACAGCAAGCCCGCATTCAACGTGCCCATGAGCTGAAGGCCGAAGTGGAAGACCTGACGCTGAGAAATCGAGTAAATAAGGCGCAGTTGAACTTTGATGACGCCGGCCAATCACCGAAGAAATTAATCGATGCCAAGGGCATCGCAAAATCGTTTGGCGATAAAGTCATATTCAAGAACTTAGACCTTCGCATTGGTCCTGGCACTCGACTTGGGCTCTTAGGAAGAAACGGCAGCGGAAAGTCGACTCTGATTCGCGTTCTGATGGGCGAAGATAAACCCACGCAGGGAGAGGTATTCCACTCGGACCAACTCAAGGTGGCCTACTTCGATCAAACCCGCGAGACGCTCGATCCTGAAATCTCTGTACTTCGCACACTCTGCCCAACCGGCGAAACGGTTGAATACCGAGGCACACGCGTCCACGTCCGAAGCTACATGGATCGGTTTCTTTTCACACAAGCACAAATGGACATGGCGGTCGGTAAATTATCGGGAGGCGAACAGAGTCGGCTGCTCCTTGCTCGCCTGATGCTTCGACCTGCGAATGTTTTGATTCTCGACGAACCGACGAACGATTTGGATTTTGCAACTCTGGCACTGCTTGAAGATTCGCTTTCTGATTTTGATGGAGCTGTAATCTTAGTCACGCACGATCGCGCATTCATGGATTCGGTTGCGACCGATATTCTCACCTTCCCCGAGCTCACTCGATTCTCCGATATCAGTCAGTGGGAAAAGTGGGTTCGCTCTCGTCCCGCTGCTAAGACCATGGGTGGTTCTGCGCTTGAGTCGAAATCCACAGAAAGCTCAAAGAAAAAAGGGAAACTCAGCTACAACGAGCAACGCGAATTCGACGGAATCGAGGAGAAGATTCAGAAACTAGAGGCGAAGCTTGCGGCACTTTCAGTCGAGAGCGCGAAACCGGAGCTAGCGGCTAATTCCGTTGAACTCTCACGAATCGCTCAAGAAATGGCAAACCTTCAGTCAGAGATCGACGCAGGATATATGCGGTGGTCGGAACTTGAAGTGAAACGTTCGGGCTGAACTTACCTCAGAGCCATTGAAGCGCGTAGATCGCGCGATTCAAAACCTCTGCATCAACCCAAACATCACGCCCATCCAAGATCCAATCCTTTGAATAGGGGTAGACGGGTTTAGCTGAATTTCGAATGAGGAAGTGACATTTTCCATCGATCTTCTTTCGACCCATCACCAGGACCCAGTGAGCGGAACAGGCTTCGGATAGAATCGAGTAGCCGGGATACGCACGCCCCTCTTTCAGGATATTTCCACAGAACGCCATGGCGACTGGGCTCGGTGATTTCGCGCTCAAAAGTTCATGAAGTTTGTCCATCGCGCCGCGAGTTCGAAGGGGATCCTTCTTTCCAATACGAATCCCGAAAAAATCGAGACTACCGAAATAGGAGCTCTGGCACTCGGGGATATCGTTTAATGCCACACGATTTTCCGGTTTCTCGCAGGCTTGGAAAAACATTTTATAGATGACGTTGTAAGGTTTTTCTTCGTTCTCACTCATCCACTTTCGAAGCTCGAAGGATTCGAGTGGTTTTGAAGGTTCAGGTAAAAGTTCCTGATAGAGACGCTCCACCTCCTTCGCGACGGTTTCCAATTCGGCTTTCCTGTCCTTTTTCGATTTCATTCCCCACTGGAAGAGAACCGCGTAAATCGCCGTCGTCTTATCCGAGAGACGAGCTGAGGTTTCAAGATCGCCTGCTCTCAGCGAAGGGTCCACACAAGCGCCATGTTCGCGCGCGAATTTTAAAATGGGGCACACGACTTGTCCCCACCGTCCGGGAACGTTCGTGAGTGGGTCTGTCGTATTTTGAATGGGAAACCAAATCGGAACATCTGCCTGAATGGCGAGTTCGACCGCCAGAGCGAGCGGAGAAATAAATTTCGGATTGGGAGCGAGTGCTGTTTTTCTGCGGCTATCGAGAATCGCGGAGCTTGCGAAAAATCCACAGAGATTCGTTCCAGTGTAGCCCTGAGAGGTTACTGGAATTCTTTCCATCGCCATTCCGGGTGATCGTAAATCCACGGGCGCATCGCACGCGTCGGTCTTGTTTTCGGTGCTTGCTCCAAACGACTGATGCGCGAGGAGCATCGCGAAGACGAGGAATGAGGGTTTCGAGGGCAATGAAAACACTTGAGAGGGCTCCCTTGGGCGCTGACTTGAGACTAACTCAAACTCAGCCTAGGATCATTCATCGGCTAAGTCATTGATCTGCCTTAGGTATTTTAAGCCTTACGATTCGGTGACTTAGACGGCTTTTCCCCCCATTTCCGCTCGGTTTCGATCTTGAAGCGGAGGGTCAGATCCGGTATCTGTAGGGCACTCGTATGCATTGCCCATACTGCTCTTTTCCAGAAACGAAGGTTATTGATTCGCGCCTGAATCAAGACGGGGATTCAACCCGGAGGCGCCGCACTTGCCCTCGTTGTGAAGGTCGTTTCACGACTTATGAGCGCATCGAAGAAGTGATGCCACTCGTGATTAAAAAGGACGGTCGCCGCGAACCTTATGCACGCGAAAAAATGAAGAGCGGGCTCGAGAAGAGCTGCCAGAAACTCGCGATCCCAGCTGAAAAAATCGACGAGCTTGTTTCGCGCATCGAAAAGCGTCTACAGTCCTACGGTTTAAAAGAAGTTCCATCAAAGACGATCGGCGAAATGGTCATGCGTGAGCTTCACGAACTCGATAAGGTCGCCTACATCCGATTCGCTGCGGTTTATCGCGATTTCAACGATGTGGATGAGTTTGTTGCGGAACTTCAAGATCCACCCGTCTCTCAAGACGACGCCGGATCACTCACCTTCCCTTTTGTTCAAGGCACGGAACCCACGCCATGAACCACTCGAGACACCACGCCCGCGAAGTGGCGCTTCAAGTGCTTTACCGCATTGATTTAAACTCACAGCAATCGGCTTCAGAGCTTCGCGCAAACGCAGCAGCGGCCGAAGCGGCAGCGGGAATCTTAGAATCCACCGGCACGGATACAGTCGCACAACCCATTCAAACTGCACCCAAGGCTACGCCACTCGACGTCGCAAGCGACCTTCGCGCGCATTTTGATCACTTCCAGGTTGCATCCGGCGTAAGAGAATTTGCAGCCGAACTAGTCGCGGGCACGATTTCTAAGACACCCGAACTTGATCTCGAAATTGAAAAGTTCGCAAACAACTGGAAAGTTCCGCGCATGGCGACGATCGATCGAAACATTCTTAGAATGTCGATCTATGAGATGACGCAGATGAAGGATATCCCGAATAGCGTCACGATCGATGAAGCCGTCGAGCTGTCGAAACAATTTGGAACCGCTGAGACGGCGCCGTTTGTGAACGCTATTCTTGATAGCATCCGTAAAACGCTCGCATAATCTTCAAGTTTGCATTGCGTTGACGTAAAAAATCCTTGAACGATCTGACCCAATAGCAGAGAAATAGACACCGCCACGACTTGTCCCCAGTCGCATGGTTAATGTTCGCTCAGATGAGCGGATGATCGCGAGGCTATGATGATGCTACGTACTTTCATTTTATTGGGGGCTCTCTCGCTCCAGGTTTTATCGCTCAGTGCTCATGCGACCATCGATCCAATAATCGATGCGGCTGATCGCCAACAAGCTAAAGCCCCTATCATCACTCAGTCTCTCAGCTCGAACGATCCGCTTCTTCGAATGCGCGCAGCTCAGGCGCTTGGACGCACCCTGAATCCAGAAAGTATTGATCCTCTGCTATCTCTCTTGAAAGATTCTGATCCGCGAGTCGTGCGGCAGGCTATTTTTGGTCTTGGACAACTCGGGTGGAACGCTGACTTTAATGGAAATCGTGAAAAGGAGATCGTTTCGAAAATTCTCCCATTCTTAGGTGACCCATCCGACAAGACTCGTGCGGAAGCCGTTCACGCGATTGGGAAACTCGCCGGTGATGAGACGCCCGCACTCGTCGCTCAAGGACTTACCGATTCTAGCGATCGAGTTCGGGAAGAAAGCGTGATTGCGCTCTTTCGCTATCGATATGCGATGTCGATGCGTTCACTCAAATTCACTCCCTGGAGTGATGAATTTAGTGCGAAGGTTTTAGAACGAGCACAAGACCCTTCGACTCCCGTTCGACGTGCGCTTGCGTTCATTTATTCTCGTCACACGGATCCGCGTGGATTAGAGGTCGAGATGAAACTCGCAGTGGATCGAGATGAAACGGTGCGTGTCCACGCTGTGAATGGATTGAAGCGAATCGGAAACATTTCAGCGCTTCCTGCGATATTGAGTGCGCTGAAAGACACCTCTAAAGAAGTAAGATTCGCGGCGCTTGAGGCGATTGACGCGCTCAAAGCGATCGATCAAATTTCAGAAGAAAATCTGAAACTACTCCCTGCTGACTCCTATTTTGCAGTGAGAAAGAAAACAGCCGAACTGCTCGGTAAGTCGAGCGATCCTAAAAATCGCGTACTCTACACAGGGTATCTGGAAAGGCTTACGAAAGATAAAAGTCGCGCGGTAGGCGGCGCTGCTTACAGCGCTCTCATTCAGCTCTTACGTTCAGGAACTCCAAGCACAGAGGAAACGGCACGGGTTGAAACCACGCTCGCGAGCTTGATCAAATCCAAATTCTGGCAATTTCGCCTCGCAGGGATGCAGGGATACGCTTCCATTCTGGATGGAATGAAACCGGAGAACCCTACTCCATTCGAAAAGCAGGCTCTTCTCATTCTCAATAACGCCGCTAAAAATGAATCACACATCCTGGTCCGTGGAGTTGCGATCGGAAAAATAGTGAATCAGAAGAATGCCGCGGGCTGGGAAATGATCCAGCACGTTTTGAAGTCGGAATTTTTCTCGGAGCGCGCAGCAGGACTTCAGGTGATTTCGAGCCGCCCCGAGAGCGAAGCCGATAAAATCGCCCTCATCCTTTCTTACTATAAAGCTTCTCTTCAGCCGAAATACGACGACCCGCGATCTTGGGCGGTAGAGGTTCTCTCCGAAATGGATTCGGAAGCCTCAACTGAGGCTCTAAAAACCATGCTGACAGATCCGAGCCCTGCAATCGTTTTTTCAGTCACAACGCTTCTGAAAAAACGTGGAGTGAATGTGCCAGAAGCTGCGCCCGTACCGCTCACCTTCACTCCGTATCGGGATCTCACCTTCAAACGGAATCCACTCGTCATTTTCCACACCCGTCGGGGAAAGATCGTGATGGAGGGCCTCGCAAAACTCGCTCCGGTCCATGTCGCGAATTTCGTAGGGCAAGCGCGCGCGGGATTCTACAACGGAAGGGCATTTCAGCGCGTGGTTTCGAACTTCGTGGTCCAAGGCGGCGCAGATGACCTCAACGGTTTTTCTTCGAGCGATTTCATGCTCCGCGCTGAGATGAATCGTGTGCGATACACCCGTGGTGCAGTTGGATGTCCTCGGTCTTCCGCATTTGATTCAGGTGGTTCACAGATATTCATCAATCAGATCACCTCACCGTGGCTCGATGGACTTTATACGATTTTCGCCCGGGTCGTGCGTGGCATGGATGTCGTGGATCGCACTGAGGCGGCAGATCGAATCCTCAAAGTCGAAGTTCGCCTTTAAAGATTAACGTTCAAATGGCTATCGACAAGGCAGTCGAGCTCTCGAGCGGCGTCATTTTTTTGTCAATCACTCGCCTATTGAGGATTTACCCCTAAAATCGCTACAATAAAGAAGTGAAGTCGCACGATGTCATCACTGCTGAAGAAGTAATCGCACACGAATCCGTCGATGGATTTGTGATCTCGATTTACGAAAACGAAAGACCCGTCCAAGGACTAGCCGCGCGCATCGACTTCAAGACGCGCGGAGCACTTTCGCAGATGGTGAGAAACTCTGTGATCACAGGCCAAGCAGGTGAATGCACCTACTTTCCATTTCGTCGCGAAGACATCGATCCCATGAAACCCACCTATCGCTTTCTTTTTGTGGGTGGAGGGAAGAACTCGGAACCTGGCCAGCGAAAAGGTTTGCCTGAAAAAACTTTGGAAGCACTAAAAGAAAATGTCGTGAAACTCGGCTGGAAAAAAATCGGACTTTCCGCTTCCGATCTCCCTGAGAATTACGATGCCATCCAAAAATCCTTATCAAAATCAGGGGGAGTCGAAGTATGGATCACCCAGTAAATCCATCCGTTAAAAAGCTCGCAAACACACTTTTAGAAAGCGGTCCGACGAACTGGACTGAAGCTCTCGGAGAGCTTGATGAGCTGAGCGCCCTCACCGCAGCTACGTTCGAAAGTGCGAGGGAGACAGTACCTGTCATCGAAGGGGCTCCGTCGCAAACCACAACCGAAGCCCTGCAGGTTACTGAAGCCCCCGCTCCGCAGCACTCCGCGCCGCCGCCTCGTGCGCGGGTTGCGATTCCTGAGCGCTACGAAGGTGAACCACTCAAGGATCAAAAAGTGCTAGATGCCCTTCTCTCTTTTCATCGAATGCATGCTCCCGTTCTTGGAGCGACGACGAGTCCAAAGCCCGCGAAGACTTCTACTCGTTCCGTTTTTTCGCCAATGGAAATACCGATCATTGAAGCGACCCCAAAGACAAAATCTGCTTTAAAACAAGCGGGCTCTTCCGGTATTTCTTCGTCGATTTTGAAGCCAAAAAAATGAGCCCTGCAAGCGCCACGGGCGTTGAACGCCTCCTCGAACTTCGCCAAGCGTGGAGACAGGCGCACCAAGAACACCGCTCCAAAGACTGCGATCGTTACTGGCAGGATGCCGTGCTCATTGCACAACAGATCCTAGAAGCCTCTGACCCTGCGCTTCTGGAGCGCATTCCCCCATCGCTGACAGAGCGCCTCACCCGCGATGGTCGAGAGTGGGAGCGCCTCATCGTCCAAGTCGCAGCGAGCGAAAAGGCATCCTTCGGTGCGATCGAGTATGAAATCGAAGTCGTCCAAGCCACCAAATTTCACCAATGGCTCGAATTCGAACTGACCTCGCTCCACGGCGGAGTTTTATTCACCGAAAGTGCATCACTGGACGCCTACCATGACGGCCGCTGGAACGGTCGCACCTACTGTTTTTTTCCAGACGCATGTAGGAACTGGAGCTTAACTCCGATAGAATCGATCACAGGACTTGCGCGGCCACCTCGGCTCGCAAAACTCATGTCCTGAGGCTAGTGAAATGCGTCTGGTAGACTTTCTCATCGCCGTACTTGGAGCTCACGCGCAGACACTGACGCGTCTTGCGGCTTTTTTTGGCGAGGACGTATTCACGGAGATGCTAGAGGAAAGCGGCGAAACGATCGACCAGGCCTTGCCCCCTTCAAAATTCGCGAAAGCTACGCATGCTGACGGAGTCATTTGGCTCGACTCTCCTCACCCCTCTAGTAACGCAAACGCTTACCGCGAACTCGAAGGTGCAGTTCGGGAATTCTCGCTTCCCGAAGTTCTCAATTTCCATCTTTGGGCTTATCCGCACTACCGAGCTTTCATCGAAAGCGCGCTCGACCTGAATTCGCGCATCAAGTCCGACGCGAACTCTGAATCTGCGACTCAGCTCATTGAAGAAGCGGTCCAACAAGCTTCCGCTTGGGTTCGGGCTCTGCCGATTCCGCCTGCTGCTGCTCCGGCTGCAGAACGCGCGGCACAGATGCCATGGATTCGATTTCGTACCGAGCTCCTGAAGCAGCTCGGAAAACGTCCCTTCGGAGCAGTTTAATTACCAGCTCGACGAAGAACCGCCGCCGCCGAAGCTCCCGCCTCCGCCTGACCAGCCTCCGCCCCCGCCGCTGAAACCACCGAAGCTGCCTCCGCCCCCGCTACCGCCACCCCACCAGACCGACCGCCCAGAGGAAATCCCCGTCCGACGAAAGCCTCCGCGGAAAATGATTCCAATAAAAAATCCTAAAATAAATCCGAAGATCCCGCCCGGAATTGAAAAGAGTGCGTAACCGATCCCACCGCAGATCACTCCCAATAAAACGGGTCCCAAAAAACCGATCAGAAAAAATAATCCAAATACGATCAGGTTCCCAGGGCTCTTCGATCCTGACGAGCGTTGCTGGGCGGGAGGATTCGAATACGACTGACTTACAGTCTGTCTGATTTCCTCTTCAGTCATACCCAGAATCCGCGAGACCTGGATCACGCCGGCCACAATTCCGGATTCCACATCGCCATTTTTAAAATAAGGACGAATGACATCATCCAAAATCCGTTTACTCACGACGTCGGGAAGTTCCCCTTCCAATCCGCGCCCAACTTCGAATCGCATTTTCCGCTCTTTGGGCGCGACGATCAAAATTAATCCATTGTCGCCCCTTTCAGTTCCAAGCTTCCAAGTATCCGCAAGCTTGATCCCATACTCCTCAATCGAATAGTCCTGAAGACTCCGCGTAATCAGAACAGTAAACTGAGCTTTACCTTTAGACTGGAGCGATCGGAGAAGAGCACTCAGTTCGACCGATTCGCGAGCGCCCAACACACCCACTTCATCGACCACAGGACCGGTGAGCCGTGGGGCAGTAAAGTCAGCAGCCACAGCAAACGAAGAAAATAACACGAGCGAAAAGATGAGCGTTCTCATTCTCTCACCCGCACATCGTCGGAAAGTTCATTTTTATCGCTGTGAGAGCCAGGGAAATGCTGAGCTAACAAACTTCCCACGCGGTCGATCGCTGCCTCGAGCGCCTCGACCGGAGTTCGCGTCTTGAATCCGAGTGCGATTTCATTCGAAATCTGCACCCAGGTTTCAGGTCCAACCTTCTGGTGAATGCCTGTATCCGCGACCACCTCGACTCGATGTTCGAAGAGCGAAACGAAAATCAGCACTCCGGAGCGCTCCTTTGTGGCAGAAACTCCTTCTCGAACGAAGGCCGCGAGCGCCGCTTCGTGGGCTCGCCGTGCCAGACGATCCGGCCCGAGCACGAGCCTGAGCACATAAGGAATAAACGCCAGTATAAAACCGAGCGCCAGCCCACCGGAGAGCGTGCTCATAATCCAGGAAAATGGGATCTGAAATGGCGAAACCAAGTTCTCCACCACCACACACGCCCAACCGAGCATGAGCCCCGCCAACAAGAGCGTCGCCCGAACCGGACCCAGGCTCTGAGAGCGTGGAACGATGAGCGGAACAATTTCTCCGCTCGTTTTCGATTCAGCCGCTTTTACCCGGGCCTTCAAACGTTCGAGGGCGTGTGGGGTGAGGATTTTTTTCACTCGATACTCACTTCTTAGTCGAATCGTTAAAATTCACTTTAGGAGCCTTATCCGCACCTGTCTCAGCGCTAAACGACTCTCGGGTATTCAAACCCAAGAGGAATTTAGCAGTGAGGTTTGTTGGGAAAAAGCGCACGCCTTTATTATATTCCGCGACCTTTTCGATGTAGCGATTTCGAGCAACCGCAATTCGATTTTCCGTCCCCTCAAGCTGAGCTTGAAGATCGCGGTAGTTCTGGTTCGCTTTCAGTTCTGGGTATTTTTCGATCGTGACCAGGAGGCGGCTCAAGGTCGAAG
>CAYOJT010000035.1:9087-15015 GCA_964404365.1 uncultured Bacteriovoracaceae bacterium | reverse complement strand
TCTTATCTAGAAATAGGTGCGAATAGCTAGCCTGAAGTCGGCCTTTTTGATCAAATACATCCCCGAGGCGGGACCATTGTGATCCGCCAAGCCGCGAAATGGGGTCTAGGGCCTGAGCTTTCACCCGTCCCTTTTCAAGAATGCCCTTTGAAATATGCGCCCCGAGTATCTTTCCGATGACAATTGAGGCCGACCCTAGTGTCCCATCGCCGATCTCGACGACCTGCTGAAGTGTACATTCGAAGGCGGCCTTTACTGATGCGATCCGCGGGACGCTGGTAAAACTTCCTGGAATGGATTTTAAACCCGCGCGATCGAGCTCACTCACGCCATACGGCAGTTCCGCCGAAGTTTCATTCACCAGGAATGCGTGATCGAAATCAGGTACGTTCACTACGAACTCTCTATTTCTTTCGATGTTGAGAAGTGTGTCCTTCTTTTCGCCGTTTGGTTTCCGAGTCACGCAGAAAAGGAGACAGGGAGGATTTGAGCTCACCGCATTGTAGAAACTAAATGGTGCCAAATTGATGACATTTTTTTCATCGCGAGTTGTTACCCATGCGATCGGGCGCGGGATGACAAGGCCAACAATCCACCGGTACGCCTCCTCAGGAGGGATCTTTGAAAAATCGTGGATGTTAAATTCGTCCGGTTTTGTAATCATAAGAGAGACTATGGCACAGCTTGGACGAAAAAGCGCGATCCGTGACCCAAATTTAAGGAGGCTTTGTGCGCACATCCTCTATGAATATCGTCGCACTGGATCCGCCCGTCTGAATGAGAATTTGAAGCATGTCCGCCGCATGGTCGATGAGGTTCGCGGCCGGGAAGTAGAACTAAAAAAGGTTGGCTGCGATGCCGAGATCCTAGAAGTGGCTATTCTCGTTTCGGATCTCGGAAAAGAACCCCATTTGCTCGAAAAGTACGCGCCTGAATATGACGGAAATCTTTTTCGAGTTTTCTTAGATCACAGTCGAGTCAGTATGCGCGAAGGAAACGAGATTCGAAAAAATTTAGGTATCGGGTCGCGCCCCTGGCGAAGAATTCTGGGCGGTATCATCGGTCACGACGGTCCGTCCATTCCCGGAAGCTGGTGGAAGCATAACTACGAACAGGAAATTAAGAAGGTTTATGCTCGTATCCACACGGTTGAAGCTCTGATTCATTGTTATCTCGATCGAATCGATCAGGGTGGAATTTTTCGAACGCGAAATGGACAGCTGAACGGCGGATTGCGAAAAATCAGTTATGACCTTTATCTGAAGGATGGCCCATTTAAGGGAAATCTCAGCGCGACAGTCGAAGAAGTTTTTGGCAGAACGCGCTCTGGAACTTACCATCAACTTTCACATCTCGATCATGTCTTGAGTCCACTTTTTTTAGGACCTAAGCGCATCCCGCCTCTGGTGGATGAGGTGAAGGAAAAGTTTGATGCAGCTGAGGCTTTTTTTGATCACATCCTGACGGACCCGAAAGACGCAGCTAGCGTAGGCATCCGTTTGAACGACGGGAAAATTACCCGTGTGAAGAGTTTGGATGAATTCTGGAAAGTGCTAGCCAGAGTGACACCGAAGGCCGAATCCGGTCACTTATCGGGCGTTGCCACCGGACGCTAATTCCTCAAAATCACTGATTATTTATGATGGCGTAGGGTTTGCTCCTTTATGAGCTCGGCACCATGCCGGTGCCAAAGGAGGTCACGATGGCCTTACGCAAATGGACTTGGTTCTGTGTAACGATTGGGCTTTTAGGGATGAATGGGATTTCGCGATACGCTCTCGCCGCAGAGGAAAACCGCACCCCGGCCATAGCTATGAATTTCCAAGGGTTATCTCCCGAATTCATCGCCTGGATCGATACGTTCAATGAAAAACTTGAGAAAATCTTAAAAGAAGCGAATTAACGCGTTTTCCGCATTTTGATCAAACTTCGATCGGTCGAGCGACTGCGACGTACTTCGGTAGGTCTGAGCTCGTCCATTTTTCGATGATCGTATCGGAATCGTAGTCATTCGCCTTCTTAACAGCAAGAGCACTCTCTAGCGTTTGAATCTGGGCTTTCAAGCGCTCGCTTTCCTTTTGGTGTTGGAGACGTTCGATAATCAGGACTCGATTTGTTTCTTTCTTGAGTTCCTCCATTTCGAGGCGAATGCGGGTCGCTTCGAAGCGGGCAGTGTCGAGCATTTGTTGTGCGGAGGTTGAAACATGAAGGCGCGCCGATTCAGCGGCTTCGACCTGTTGTTTCGCCCGACCGAGTTGTTCGGTTGCTTTAGTGCTCAGTTCGCGGAGGTGATGCATGAGGCGATCGCGCTCGGACTCGGTGGCGCGTAACTTTTGAGTCATTCTTTCTTCGATTTCTCGAATGCGGGCCTCGTTCTCGTCGCGAATACGCTCAAGTTTTCCTGCGGATTCTTGATAAACTTCGAGCTTCGCCTTTTCTCGCTCGGCCTCCACTCGACGTTCACTCTGTTCGCGAAGTTGGGGCGCGAGTTCGCGGAGTTCCTTTTCAGCTCGCATTTGAGCGTCGCGAGCTTGTTGGAGCTCTACTTCTAGCCGCTTCAATTGACCTTCGGCGGCTTGAGCACGTGAAACCGCAGACTGGAATTGTTTCTGGCAGTTATCGGCCATCTCGCGGGTAGCGATGATTTTTTCGTGGGCGCCTTGGATTTGAGCACTCAGCTGCGCGATTGTTTGTTTCAGCTTTCCATTGTCGAGCAAGGTGGCGCGAGCTTCGTTATCGCGAGCCATGAGCTCTTCGTGGGCGTCTTCATACTTCGAAAGTTCGTCACGGAGCTTTTTCTCTTCGAGGCTCATGTTGAGAACATGGTTTTTCAATTTTTCCTCTGCGATTTTCGCATCGGCGACCATGTCTTTCATGTTTTCGATTTCGTAATCTTTTTCGCGAAGTTTCTGTTGAGCCTGCTTCACGGTCTCTTCGTATTTTTTTCGAAGCTCGATGTACTGTTGCGCGACTTTCTGATTCTTCGCCTTCTCGGCATTCAGAGAATCTTCTACTTGTTTCGCGGAGTTCAGTAAGGTCTCAAATTGATTCGATAGGCTCATGCTTCCAGTTCCCTTCCATGGGGCGTGGTCAGTTGCTCTCTATAGTATGGGATTGTTTACGCCTTGCTCCAATGGGCGGAAATTGCCGGGTGGGACGGTAAATAATGCCGAGATTTTGACGATTAGTTCCAAATGTCGAGGACGCAGGACTGCGTGGTGTCTTGGGTACCCGATGAAACCGTCGCCTTCGGAATAAATCGGTCGCCGTTTGTCACGGAAAGAGAGCCGGTTCGTGTTCGCGTTTTCGTGGTTGAGGTGAAGTCGATAGACGAGCTTGCGATATTGCTTGCGCCGGCAGTTCCCGTATCGTTCACGCCCAACGTTTGGAGATCGATGTTCGAAGTGCCCGCGACCGAATCCGCTCCGATCGATTCAAAGTAGACCGTTCCGTTTGTGAAGCGAGAATTGTCGATCTGCGCCCGCGCATGATCGATCGTGGTCGTTGTCGTGAGCGAGTTTCTACGTGCTACACGATAGTACGAGATACCTTTTTGGATGTTCGAAATGTTGACCCACATTCCGGCGCGGTAGATGTAGTGAGTGGTAGCTGTACTTGGGGAACGAGCGCGCAATTCATAGGAGGTTCCATTTGTGAGGTTCGTTTTATTGGTTGTAGCTGTGATGCGGGCCATAGTGGTAGTCGAACTACCAAAGTTACTGCTCATTGTCGCGGCAGTACCCGTAGTCGTGTATAGCCCCAGTCGGCGGCCACTCGTACCACCTGATGTTTGGGTGACCGCTTCGAAGTTGAAAGCTGCGGTCGCAAGCACACCCCAATCTGCCGTATTGTAAGTGAAGAAAGGGAATTTAGCTGCAGTCGTTTGACCGTAGGTTGTCGTGTTCACGCGGTTATCAACAGAAGCTGCGCTTGTGTCGAGCGCAGAGGCCGCGGTGTAATCGCCACTGAGCATTGGGATGTAAACGCGCGTTTTTGTCGCGCCAGTTTGTTTCACGACGATTCTAGCGGCGTAACAAGTCATCGTGGTGCTCGAAGCTTCCGTGCGAAGTCTGTATGTGTCTGCGCCGGATGCTACAGTCGGAGTAAACGTGGTCGAGAACCTTGCGGGAGTGTTCGTCCCAGCTGTGATGGTTAACTGAGCCTTTTGAGTAGCTGCAGAATCTACAAGTGTGAGTAAAGTATTCGATCCGCCGGTGTTGATGCAGCTTGCTTCGAAAGTAAAGGTTTTGGTTCCGTCGTAGTAGCTCGTATCCAAGCCAGTCGTTGTGCGAGTGAAGGTGGTTTGAGCCGCGGTTCCAGTTAAGCCGTAGTCCAATAGTTCAATCGCGATTTCTACATCGCGTGTAAATCTCACGGTTCCACCGGTGTCGGAAATTGGAGATGCGATCGCAAGTGTTTTCACCCCTGCGGTTTTTGATTTCAGCGTGCAATTCGAAATGCCCGAGGCATCGGAGGCAGAGCAGAGGGACATTACGTTATCACTGCCTGGGTTAGTGGCTGTAAATGTCGGGGTTGTTCCTGCCACTGGGAGATTGCTGCCATCTTTCAAGGTGATTGTGATGTTTGAGGTCGCGACTCCATCGGCGACCACCGGGCCTGAACCTTGGATATCAGAGTAGGTTGCCGAAACGTTCGATACAACAAAGACCACGGTGTTAGTTACAGTGTTTAGGCTGTAACCCGCTGGGGTTGCGATCGAGAGCGTCTTCGTTTCAGCGACAGTAGATTTAATCGTCCCGACAGACTGCCCGTTCGCATCGGTCACTGCGCCCTGAGTGAGAGTATTTCCGGTTCCCGTCGATGCGAAGGTGGTCGATGCGCCGATTACTGGGTTACTATACTGGTCGAGAAGAGTAATGGTGACGTTCGCGGTAGTCGTTCCGTTCGCAGCAACTCCACTTGACGGCGATGCCACAATGGTCGATGTAGTCGCGCTTGGATTTCCGGCGATGAAGTCAACGGTGTCAGTCGCTGTGAGCCCGCTTGGAGCTGTAATGGTAATTCCTTTTGTCTCCGCCTTCGTGGATTTAATTGTACCGACAGCAATACCGCTTCCGTTCGTCGTTCCCGGTTGAACGATCGTATCTCCTGTGCCATCCGATGCGACGGTTACGTTTACTCCAGAACAAGGGTTTCCGTATACATCGATCAGGGTAACGGTTAGGTTCGATGTGCTGGTGTTATCCGCGACTACACCCGATGCAGGGTTTGTAACGATAGTGGAACTTGCGTCGTCTGGAGCGGCAGCGCTGATTACAGCTGCGTTTGAACAAACGGTGAAAGATCCGACCGAGCTCGTGGCTTTGATGTAGAGGCTCTCGGCTTTTGTGTAAGTCACGCCAGCGAAGGTAGTCGCGCCCGACGAGTAAGTGACAGGGTTAGAGGTGACCGTGAAAGTACCCGTCGCAGCCGTAGTACAAGCGGCGTTCGTAAAGGCAGAGAGAGTCACTGTTCCCGTGTTCTGAGTAGTGATCACGTTATTATAGGTATCCTGTAACTGAACTGTTGGTTGTTGAGTGAGAGCGGTACCTGCGGTTCCGGTAGTCGAAGGCTGAGTCGAGAAGACGACTTTAGAAGCTGCTGCAGGCGACACGGTGACAAGAGTAGAGCAGGCCGTCGTCAGACCGCCACTTGAAGCCTTAATATAGAGAGTTTCGGCTTTAGTGTGTTTTACGCCAGCGAATGTTGCGACACCCGCGCTCACGGTAAGTGGGTTCGTCGTCGCTTGAATCGAGGAGGTAGAAGCGGCCGTACACGAGGCATCTGTGAACGCCGCGAGAGTGACTTGGGAAGCGTTATCAGAGCTGATGACGTTGTTTTGGGCATCTTGAATTTGAACAACTGGCTGCTGAGTAATGTTGGTTCCCGCAGTCGCGGTGCTTGTAGGTTGAGTCGAGAAGACGACTT
>CAYOJT010000035.1:0-8987 GCA_964404365.1 uncultured Bacteriovoracaceae bacterium | reverse complement strand
ATGCGGAAGTGAGTGCACCATCAGTCGCTTTAATATAGAGAGTCTCAGCTTTCGTATGGTTAACGCCCGCGAAGGTAGCGACACCAGCTACTGCAGCAAGAGGGTTAGTGGTCGCGTTAATCGTAGCAGTAGAAGCAACCGTACAACCCGCATTTGTGAAAGCGGCGAGTGTTACAGATGAAGTATCGCTCGTTACGACGTTATTATATGTGTCTTGAATCTGAACAACTGGCTGAGTGCTAAAGTTTGTAGCCGCAGTTGCAGTGCTTGGAGGTTGAGTCGAGAACACAACCTTAGAAGCTGCTGCAGGGGAGACGGTGACAAGAGTGGAGCATGCGGAAGTGAGTGCACCATCAGTCGCTTTAATATAGAGAGTCTCAGCTTTCGTGTGGTTAACGCCTGCGAAAGTTGCGACACCGGCTACTGCGGCGAGAGGGTTAGTCGTCGCGTTGATCGTAGCAGTAGATACGACCGTACAAGCCGCGTCTGTGAAAGCGGCGAGCGTGACAGACGAAGTATCGCTCGTTACGACGTTATTCTGTGCATCTTGGATTTGAACGACTGGCTGCTGGGTAATGTTGGTTCCCGCAGTCGCGGTGCTTGTAGGTTGAGTCGAGAAGACGACTTTCGTTGCGGCACCTGCCGATACAGTTACAAGAGTGGAGCATGCGGAAGTGAGTGCACCATCAGTCGCTTTAATATAGAGAGTCTCAGCTTTCGTATGGTTAACGCCCGCGAAGGTAGCGACACCAGCTACTGCAGCAAGAGGGTTAGTGGTCGCGTTAATCGTAGCAGTAGAAGCAACCGTACAACCCGCATTTGTGAAAGCGGCGAGTGTTACAGATGAAGTATCGCTCGTTACGACGTTATTATATGTGTCTTGAATCTGAACAACTGGCTGAGTGCTAAAGTTTGTAGCCGCAGTTGCAGTGCTTGGAGGTTGAGTCGAGAACACAACCTTAGAAGCTGCTGCTGGAGAAATCGCTACGGCGGAGGAGCAGTCGGTCGTGAGCGCGCCGTCGCTTGCTTTAATGTAAATCGTCTCTGCTTTCGTGTGGTTCACGCCAGCGAAAGTCGCCACTCCTGCCGTAGCCGAGAGCGGGTTCGTCGTGGCAGAGAAAGTGCCGCTGGATGCGACCGTACAAGCACCGTCCGTGAAAGCGGCGAGCGTGACAGACGAAGTATCGCTCGTTACGACGTTTCCTTGAGCGTCTTGCACTTGAACCACAGGCTGAGTAGCGAGGTTTGCGCCAGCGGTTCCCGTTGCGGAAGGTTGAGTTGAGAAAACCACTTTCGTTGCAGCACCTGGTGAAACCGTGACAGCGGTAGAACAGTCGGTCGTGAGCGCGCCGTCGCTTGCCTTAATGTAGATGGTTTCAGCTTTCGAATGTTTCACGCCTGCGAAAGTCGCCACCCCCGCCGTAGCAGCAAGTGGGTTCGTGGTCGCGGAAAGTGTGCCCGTAGACAGTACAGTACAGGAAGCATCCGTATAGGCAGCCAAAGTTACGGAAGAAGTATCGCTCGTTACGACGTTACCTTGAGCATCCTGCACTTGAACCACAGGTTGGGTCGAGAAGTTCGATCCTGCAGAAGCGGTTGCAGGAGGTTCTGTCGAGAAAACAACCTTCGCAGGTACACCCGGAGAGACCGCTACAGAAGTCGAGCAGTCGGTGGTGAGCCCTGCATTTGTAGCTTTTAAGTAGATCGTTTCTGCTTTCGAATGTTTTACTCCCGCGAAAGTTGCGACACCGGATGAAACGGTGAGTGGGTTCGTCGTCGCAGAGAACGTACCGGTTGAAGCAACCGTACACGATGCATCCGTGAAGGCTGCCAAGGTTACTTGTGAAGCGCTGTCGCTTGTAACGATGTTATTAAAACTATCTTGAACCTGAACAATAGGCTGCTGTGCGAACACGGTGTCGGCAACGGCGGTGGTCGAAGGTTCGGTCGAGAATACGACTTTCGATGCGGCCGCGTGTGAAACCGTAACGAGACTCGAACAATCCGTCGTTAAAGCTCCGCTTGAGGCCTTAATATAGAGTGTCTCTGCTTTGGTGTGGTTCACGCCTGCAAAAGTCGCGACGCCCGAAGAAACGGTGAGTGGGTTCGTAGTAGCACCGATCGTCGCAGCAGAAGCTACGGTACAAGCAGCATCGGTATAAGCGGCGAGAGTAACTTGAGACGCGTTGTCGGTCACGACAACGTTACTGTTTGCGTCCTGGATTTGAACTACTGGCTGTTGAGCAAAGTTCGTTCCCGCAGTGGCGGTCGAGGACGGCTGAGTCGAGAAGACGACCTTTGTTGCGGCACCTGCCGTAATTGTCACGAGACTGGAGCAAGCGGGAGTGAGTCCTCCTGCGGAAGCTTGAATGTAGAGGGATTCTGCTTTTGAATGTTTAACGCCTGCGAACGTTACAACACCTGCGGAAGCCGTTTCTGGATTTGTAGTCGCACTGAGAGTTCCCGTAGAAGCTGCAGTACAAATCGCATTCGTGTACGGCGACAGCGTGACGTTCGTTGAGCTATCCGCTACGACGACGTTATTGTAGGTATCCTGGATTTGAACCACGGGCTGGGTACCAAAAACGGTATCCGCTACTTCGGGCGAAGACGGCTGAGTCGAGAATACTAATTTTGTCGCAGCTGCAGGCGATACAGTAACTGCTGTTGAACACGCAGGCGTTAGCCCTGCAGCAGATGCTTTTATGTAAATGACTTCGGCTTTCTCGTGGTTCACGCCAGCAAACGTTACGTAACCGGCAGTCACGGTCTCAGGGTTTGTTGTCGCATTGAAAGTTCCGGTGGAAGCAACAGTACAAGCGGCATCAGTATAAGCTGCGAGAGTAATCTGCGTCGTATTGTCGCCTGTAACAACGTTATTCAAACTATCTTGGACTTCGACGATCGGCTGAGCGGCGAGGTCAACGCCCGCGACTACAGCGTTTGAGGGTTGAGTGTTGAAAACAACTTTAGCGGCTACCGCTGGCGAAACGACGACCGCGGTGGAACAAGTGCTGAACGCGCCCGAGGTCGCTTTTACGTAAATGGTTTCAGACTTTGAATGTTGTGTGCCCGCAAATGTGGCGACACCTGCAGTCACTGTTTTCGGGTTTACGGTTGCACTTAAAGTTCCAGTCGAAGGTACCGTACATAGAGAGTCCGTGAACGGGTCGAGTTGAACGGTGCTCGAGTTATCGCTCGTAATCGTGTTGTTGTACGTATCCTGAATCGCGGTTACCGGCTGAGCGCTAAAGTTAGTGCCTGCGGTTGCGGTCGCGGGTGGCTGGGTCGTGTAGACGATTTTGGATGGTGTATCCGGCGATACAGTTACCGCTGAAGAACATGCAGGTGTGAGACCTGCAGCGGTTGCTTTAATGTAAATGGTTTGAGCAACCGTATGTTTGACACCTGCAAAGAGCGCCATACCGCTTGTCGCGGTTTTTGGGTTTGCTGTTGCGCTGAAACCTGCGCCTGCAGCAATCGTACACGTGTTGTCGATGTACGCCGCGAGCGTGATGCTCGCGGTGTTGTTGGAAGTAACAACGTTGTTAAATCCATCGAGCACAGCAACGCCCGGCTGGGTGGTGAAGTTCACCCCCGCGGTTGCAGTCGTGGATGGTTGAGGAGCAAAACCCAATTTCGTGGCGGCACCTACCGTGCCGGTTTCTGTGAAGGTGATCGTGGTGGGTGTTCCAGGTAAAGTCGTGATGGGTGAAGCCGCGCGCATCGTGTTTGTGCCCGCGGTTCCGCCCAAGAAATAAACGGTTTCGGCGTAGCCGTTCACGTCCGTCACAACGGTTGGAGAAGTCACTGCGCCGCCGCCAGTTAGAACCGTGAACGAGACGGTGATTCCGGAAATGCCTGTAGTTCCATCCGCAGCAACGATTCGAACTTTTGGTTTAACAGCTACCGCGGTCCCCACGGTTGCACTTTGAAGATCGCCAGCGACGAGCGTCATGTGATGCGCGGTTGTTGAACCACCACCACCGCCGCCGCCACCACCACCAGGCGTAGCACCACCACTCGGACCACCTGCAGGAATACAGGCGACCAAAAACATCATCGCGGGGGTGAGGTAAACTAAGTTTCTTAACTTCACTGTTTCTCTTTTAATTCTTCGGACTTATTCGACTTTCCCTTTCGGAAAAAAGTTCCGCGGACGTACAACCATTAAAAAATTAACAAAGTATTAACTTCCATTAACAATTATGACATATAACTGACGATTTCAAAGGAAAATTATTCAATGCGTTATATTCGATTTGAGCGGATGGGCGGTTTTTGGGTGGTTCTATGTCAAAATGTTAAATTTATGCGGCACTAACCGGGGTGTGTCAGCGGGATAGAAAATGAAGTGGCGGAGAGGGCGAGATTCGAACTCGCGAGCGATGTTACTCACTGCTCCCTTAGCAAGGGAGTGGTTTCGGCCACTCACCCACCTCTCCGCTGAGAACTAGGCCAAGGAACTATACAAATCCTATAGCAAGCCGACCTAATTTCGCAAAATCCAAAAGAGCCCCACTGAATTTTGGGAAAAAACTGAAAACCCGAATATCCTGTGGGCCTATGAAACCAATCCACTTATTGAAAAATACGCTGCTTTTTACAGTCATTCTTTGTGCTGCGTCACTGAGCGCAACGCATGCCGATTCCCACAAGTTTGGAATGGCGGGCTGTGGTCTCGGGTCGATGGCATTGCCCGGAAAAAATGGCAAAGAACAAATCGTCGCCGCAACTTTGAACGCGACCGGTGTACAAACTTTTGGGATTACGACTGGTACATCGAACTGCGTAGACGACAGCTCGACTGCGAGTCTCTCATACATCTCGGTGAATCAGATGGCGCTGAAAAAAGATGCCGCTCGAGGTGAGGGTGAATCCATCGAAGGGCTTGGAAAAGTGCTGAAATGTTCGAATTCTTTTGAGTTAGGCCAAACGCTTCAAAGCCATTACAACGAAATTTTTGGCGTCGAAAAATTCGATTCGAAAACCGCACGAGACCAGATTCAGAGTGCGATCCAAAACACTCCAGCGCTTCAGGCTACCTGCGTGGGTGCAAAATGAGGGAGAGACATCCGATGAAATCCTATTTAGTAGCTGCGCTAGCCTTCATTTTCGCGTTTCCCGTCTTCGCCGATGAAAAGACCAGAGTGAAAAATACTGCGAATCAAGCCGGGAAAAACCTAGAAAAACAAACGATCGGGGGTCTCAAGAACCGCTCGACCTTCGCAAGGTCCTACGGAATGGCAGGCTGTGGATTTGGCTCGATGGTCATGGGTAATCAAGATGGCCAGATTCTCGCTGCGACCACAAATGGAACCTCGTTTAATCAAATGTTCGGAATCACCTTCGGAACGCTCAACTGCGTAGGTAGTCCAACCCACGCGAAGGCCGATCAAATCGACCAGTTCATGCTCGTGAATCGTATCGCCTTCACGGACGACGTTGCGCGGGAAGAAGGAGAAACCCTCGTGGTGGTTGCGCACCTCATGGGGTGCCCAGAAAGCGCCGAAATCGGCCCACTTTTGCATAAGAACTTTGCAAACATTTTTTCGAAACCGGATTTGTATCCAAACGAAGTGACGGATCACCTTCTGACCGTCGTCGGTCAGGACCCAAATCTTTCAGCGCAGTGTGGAATTGAGATCTAATGCTCCTCGAAACACAGAAGCTCAAAAAAACATTTTCTCGCGGAGATCAGAAAATTGAGGCCTTAAAGGGCGTTTCAATTTCGGTTAACCGGGGGGAGTTTGTATCCATCATGGGACCGAGTGGTTCCGGCAAAAGTACGCTCCTTCACCTGGTGGGGGGACTTGATCGTCCCACCCAGGGTAAAGTTCTCCTCGATGGAAAGCCGATACAGAACCTCTCCGATCATGATCTTTCATTGTTCAGGCGCAGGCGCTTGGGTTTCATTTTTCAATTCTTCAACCTTCTCCCGACTCTTTCTGCTCTCGAAAACGTCGCTCTTCCGCGACTCCTGGATGGTGAACCGATTTCTAAAGTAGAACCTAAAGCAAAAGAGCTCCTCACCATGATGGGACTCACTCGGCGAATGGATCATCGCCCCGATCAGCTTTCGGGTGGGGAAATGCAGAGGGTCGCTATTGCGCGCGCGCTCGTGACGGATCCGCTTTTAATTTTAGCGGATGAACCAACGGGAAACCTCGACTCAAAAACCGGCGCCTCAGTTCTCACGCTTCTCTCTGAGATGGCGCGAGAAAAGGGACACACGATCGTCATGGTGACCCACGACCAAAACGCGGCATCTTATGGGACGCGCCTCATACGGTTGAAAGACGGAGAACTCGAAAGCGACGAGACCTTACCTGCGCGAAAGAAATAAGTTCGACGGCATACTATGAAAAACCTTCTCTTTTATATTGGTCTTCGTCACATGCGCCTGAGACCGGCGCGGACGATTCTCACGACCCTGGGAGTGGGTTTCGGAATTTCGCTCTATGTCGCGATCTCGATTATCAATCGCTCAACGCGTGACGCCTTTCGTGAAAATTTCGAATCCATTTCTGGAAAAGCGAAACTCACGATCTCTGCCGGTCCTACTGGATTTGCCGAAGAAGTGCTCGAAAAGGTTAGAGTCGTCCCGGGAGTGAAGGCCGCAGTTCCACTGGTTGAAGCAAAAGCCTTTTTCGCAGGCGCAAACGAATCCGATCAGAGCCTCTACATTCTCGGTGCGGATCTCCTCCAAGAGTCGTCGGTTCGAACGTATAAGGCAACCGACCAGAGGATCATCGATGATCCGCTCATTTTTCTAAATCAGCCCGACAGTATTATTGTCACGAAGGCATTCGCGACAAAGTCGAAGCTAAAAATTGATTCCAAGATCCGCTTTGCGACCACCGAGGGAGATAAGACCTTCACCGTCCGAGGACTGCTTGAGCCTGAGGGGCCAGCAAAGGCCTATGGTGGCTCGCTTGTTCTCATGGACATTGATGGTGCGCGTGTCAGTTTCGGTAAAGTGGGAAAGACTGATCGCATCGACATTGTTCCTGAAGAAAACGTTTCTGTGGATGCACTTCGCGAAAGTCTTCTCACTACCGTGGGTTCGGGGTTCACCGTTGAAAAACCGGAAACTCAGTCCGCGCACATGGATAAGCTGATCTCTTCCTATCAGGTGATGCTGACCTTTTTCTCGTCGCTCGCACTCTTAGTCGGCCTCTTTATGGTAACGAACTCGGTTTCCATCTCCGTCGCAGAGAGGAAAAAGGAAATTGGGATCCTCAGAGCCATTGGGACTGAGCGCCCTGCGATCATTACGCTTTTTGTGGGTGAAGCGCTGATGATGGGTCTCGTTGGTTCCGCGCTCGGAGCCGCATTAGGAAAACTCCTCTCTCACCAATTAGTCCACTCGATCTCGGTCGCACTCGCCTCGCAGTACCGAACTTCATTTAGCGTAAACAGTCTCGATTTTCCGATTTCTGAAATTTTATCCGCACTCGCGATGGGGACGATCACTGCCGGACTCTCCGCTCTTATGCCCGCATGGCGCGCATCGCACATCTCGCCGCTTGATGCCATGAAATCGAGAACCATTGATCGAATGGGAACGAAGCGAGATCGAATCACTGCGATTGTCGTGGGCGCCGTTCTTCTTATCTATACCTACGTTTCGATGGTCTATAAATTTAACCAAATCTGGAGACCCTTTGAGCAGGTGACTCAGGGTGCAAGCGTTCTGGGAGCGGCACTCTTTGGGCCGGTTGTGGTGTTTGCGATGATTCGCTTTTTAAGATCAGCGTTCAGAAGCGTGCAAAGCCCGATTTGGAGATTGTCCCAAGACAACTTATTAAAAAGTCGAAGTCGTACGAGTGGAAACATCATGGCTCTTATGGTGGGCCTGTTTTTGGTGATGATGGTCGCTACGATTCGTTTTAGCTTTCAGGAAACGCTGATCGGCTGGCTTGATAACGTTCTGAAGGCGGACATTATTGTGACATCAAGCGGACGTCTCATCACTGCTGATGTTCAACCCGTAAAAGAAGAACTCCAGGAAGAGATTTTGAAAATCCCGGGCATTAAGAAACCTGGACCCGAGGCCGGCATTCGATCTCGGATCATTCAAATTTCGTCCAAAGGGCTCCAGTACACATTGAAAGCCATGGATCGACCTCCAGAGTTTTTAAATTATTCGACAATTCCCGTAGAGGGCTCAAATCAGGTCGAGGTGGCGCGATCCATTTTTGATTCGAAGGAACCCTCCGTCTTGGTTTCAAATAATTTCTTCTTAAAGAATTCAACGCTTAAGGTCGGTGACTACCTAGAGCTCGACACCCCGAGCGGAGTAAAGAAATTTAAAATTAACGGTACGGTGATTGATTTTGCTTCAGCGACCGGGACCTTTTACATGGACCGGAAATACTTTAAGGAATTTTGGAAGGATTCTCACGTGACTGCATTCGGGCTGATTCTAGAGCCGGGCGAAAAGCTCGAAGAAGTTCGAGCACGAATCGCTGACCGTGTGGGTGCGAAGTACGGTTTGGTGGCCTATTCGAACGCCGAGATGCGAGCGCAGATGAAAGATGCGATTCATCGGAGTTTCGCTTATACGAAGGCGATCGAATTCGCGGCCCTCTTGGTTGCGCTCTTAGGATTACTCAATACACTCCTCATCAGTGTGTTAGAGCGAACCCAGGAAATTGGAATGATGCGTGCGATCGGAACAACGAAAGCTCAGATCGCGCGGCTCATCTTGGGCGAGTCGCTCATCCAAGGGTCATTTGGAGCGATGGTTGCGGTAGGGATCGGTGGTTGGGTCGCAAAACTGTGGATTGAAAATAGTCTCGCGCACATTCTGGGTTGGATCGTGACCTTCAAATTTCCGATGGAGTCTGCGCTCATTACTGTCGGAATTGGGATCTTTGTCGCTGCCCTGGCGGGAGTTTATCCCGCGAAGCGCGCCGCGGATTTGGCGATTACCGAAGCTCTTGAACATGAATGATTCGAAGATTAGGAAGTTTAAGAAGAAG
>CAYOJT010000034.1:13159-15028 GCA_964404365.1 uncultured Bacteriovoracaceae bacterium | reverse complement strand
ACCTCTTATAATTTTGCGCGATGTGTGGACAAACCAACAAGCGGCATTTTTAGCCCAGACACCAGCCTCTTGGTTCAGCGTTGGAATTTTGACGATCTCGAATGGCGGTTAGGATCTCCACCACGTCCAGGCAGCAAACACGAACAAGATCACAGCGACCAGCGGATAGCCCCAGATGCTGTGGTAGTCCTGCGTGTGAAGCGCGATCGCTCCCGCGATCATTGCACCTGCAGAAAGGATTGAGAGGCTGGTTTTGCGCCCATTGGTGGCCATTTGTTCTGTTAGCGCCTCTACTTCTGGAAGTTTAAGCTCTATAGCGTAGCCATTTTGGCCGAACTTTTTAAACATCCACCGGATGTGGCGGGGCAGTACTTGAGCCAACGAAATGAAGTCCTTCAGGATCCAAAGTCCCTCTTTCGCCATCTTGTCTGGCGAATACTGATCCTTCACAAGATCCTTCGCAAGCTCCCGACCTAATTCCATCGGATCGAAATCGGGATCAAGGGCACGGCCCAGACCCTCAACTGTGAAGAGGGCTTTGAAAACGATCATCCAATCGCCGGGAACCCTAATCTGATATTTCGACGCGACTTTAGTCGCTTCGATCAGAACTTGTCCTGAATTTACTTCATTGGCTTTGAGCCCAAGGTAAGGAGAAAGGGCATTCTGAACTTCGCGCTGGAATCCTTCGAAATCCACATTCGATCGGGCGGAACCGAGTTCTGCGTACTCGTAACAGAGCGCTTCGAAATCTTCGGTCATGAGCGCCAGAACCATATTCGATAGTCGCTGGCGAGACTTCACAGAAAGTCGGCCGACAATTCCGAAATCAATAAGGCCTAATTTTCCATCATTGAGCGCAAATAAATTTCCCCCGTGAAGATCACCGTGAAAAATCCCATCCATCATCACGCTCTTAAAAAATCCGCGAGCGCCCACTTCGTTCAATTTCTTCAGATTGATATCGGTACGGGCTCTTAAGGCCGCAATATCATTCATCGGAGTTCCGCGAAATCTCTCCATCGTCAAAACGCGATTCGTGGAGTGGGATTTATAGAGTTTCGGAATTCGAATATCAGGAAAAACTTTCAGGTTTTCAGAGATGCGAGAAATATTATTCGCTTCGATCTTAAAATCGAGCTCTTGTCTGAGCGTTCGGAAGAACTCGTCCACCACCACAGTGGGTCCAATAATTCGGCTCTCGGGAATGTACTTTTCCAAAAGCTTCGCTAAGAACTCAAGGAGAGCGACATCTTGATTGATGATTTTCGCGAGCCCTGGGCGCTGAACTTTAACAACTACTTCTTCGCCCGTCGGCAAAATCGCCGCATGAACTTGCGCGATCGAAGCCGCAGCGAGAGGCGTATCATCGAAGGATCGAAACAGCTCCGAGATCGGTTTACCCAGTTCAGACTCGATTTGAGCGCGAATTTCAGCCACAGGAAGCTGACGCACGTTATCTTGGAGCTTTTTCATCTCATCGACAAAACGCTCCGGGATCAAATCCGGGCGGGTCGCAAGTAATTGTCCAAGTTTAATGAAGGTCGGTCCCAATTGTTCGAATGCAATTCGCATTCGCTCTTCAATCGGACGATCGGTTGCATCTTCAAAAAGGTAGAGGAATCGTGACGGAATGAATCGATCCAAATTCATCCGGGTCATCACGTCAGTGAAGCCATGGCGCGCGAACACGCTCAGAATTTCCCGGAATCTTCCGGCATTCCTTACGGCTTGTCCGAGTTGTCGGCCACGACGGATCCACTGCATATGAACGTGAACGCCTCTTCGTTTGCGGTCAGCATTTTTGCTGTCCACTCCAGGCCAAGACTGCACCTATTCTTCTAGAATCACTGGATTTGGGAAAGATGA
>CAYOJT010000034.1:0-13149 GCA_964404365.1 uncultured Bacteriovoracaceae bacterium | reverse complement strand
CGCGGTAAAAAATCGATAGGCAATAACTGCAAAGTCGATGGTGCGGAGGTCAAAATCAACGCGATCAACGCGAATTTGGATGAGGTCACCAATTTTGAACGCACGTTTCTTCCTACGACCCACAAAAGCCATACGCTCTTCAACGAATTGATAGGAGTCATCCGTAAACGAATCGACGGGGACCATACCTTCGACGAACGGGTCAGAGAGGCGAACGAACATGCCTTTTTCATTCATGCCCGAAATCTTACCTTCGAATTCATTTCCAACTTCTTTCATCATGATTCGAAGCTGTTTCAGTCGAATGGATTCACGTTCGGCTTCTGCAGCAACCCGCTCACGGTAACTGCAATGCTCGGTGATCTCGGCAAGTTCAGTCTCGAGTTCATCGCGTTCCTTCTGAGGAAGTTTAGTTCGAGTCTTTTCCTGCTTCAGCATCATCTTTAAAAGCCGATGAACGACAAGATCCGGATAGCGACGAATCGGACTCGTGAAATGGGTGTATGCGGTGGATGCCAATCCAAAATGCTCACCGTAGGCGGCCGTGTAGTGGGCCTGCGCCATCGAACGCAGAACTCCCATATTCAGCATGAAACTCGCTGGGTGATCTTTGATTTTTTCGATGAGCGCGACGAGTGAGCCTGCTACGTCACCTTGGTCTAAAATAAAATCCACACCCGCATGGTCGGCTAGCTCTTGGAGCTTTTCCAAAGCCTTCATCGGAGGATCGTCGTGAACTCGGTAAACAAAGGGATGTCTTTTCTCGAGCGCATACTCGGTAACCGCTTCATTCGCCGAAATCATGAACTCCTCAATCAGTCGGTGCGCATCCAACCTTGGGCGCAGGGCGATCGATACCGGCTCACCCTTTTCGTCGACTTTGATTTCAGCTTCAGGCAAATCGAAATCAATCGATCCACGGTTCTCCCGAGCAGTGCGAATTAATTTATAGAGTTCAAAGTGGGGCGCATATTCCCACTTCGAGTTCTTTTCATTTTGTTCCCACTCCGCCTGGATCTCGTTGTAGGTAGCGCGACGACGGCTATGAATAACCGCATTCATGATTTCAGTACGGAATCGCTTACCGTTTCGGTCGTAATCCATTTTTGCAACCATCGTGAGCCGTGGTTCATTCGGTCGTAGAGAACAAAGGTTCTCCGAAAGAGCTCTCGGAAGCATATGAAACGCGCGCTCTGGAAAATAGACGCTCGTACCGCGGGAAAGGGCTTCTTCGTTTAGCGCAGTCCCGTCTCTGACGTAGTGAGAGACGTCAGCAATCGCGACCCAAAGGATAAATCCGTCTCGCGTCCGTTCGACGTAAATCGCATCGTCGAAATCGCGTGCCGTTTCACCATCGATCGTAATGAAAGGTACATGTTGGAGGTCCTCGCGATCGGGATCATCCAAATCAAGCTTAAAGGTTTCAGCCTCACGAACTGCGGCAGGACTATGCTCTTCGATGAGACCGTACTCGGCAGCGACGATAGAAATGTCCGCGGTAGCGGGGATCGACTCCCCGTAGACTTCCATGATGTCACACGTGAAGGGAGACATCCCGTCTTCGGGATAGTTCATTTTTGCGCGAACCCAATTTCCTTCGCGCGCGCCCTTCCAATCTCCTTGGCACTCGACTTCTTCGCGAGCCTTCTTTCGCTCGTAAACAACGACACCATTTTTTCCAATGGGATGGAATCGCCCGACGAACTCGCGAAAACGATGTTCTACGATCTCGATATCGATTACTTCACCGCTATCATTGACGATCGCCTCAACTCGATCCCCATGAAAAAAGCGCTCTGCATCTCGAGGATTAAGAAAGGCGTCTTCATATCCGCGATTATCGAATTGAAGAAAACCAAATCCCTTTCGATTCTTATCGACGGTTGCCTTCAGTCGAAAAGCTTCACTCGCACTCGAAGGTGAACGGTCATCACGACCCCTCTTCGAGCGACCACCGCCATCAAATTTACCGCGGGAACGACCTCCGCGATCATTTCGATCGGAATCGCGGAATTTTTTCCCAGGGCGCTCGCGGTGTTTATCCTTGAAGTGCCCCCCCGGTTTTTTCTCTGCAAATTTCTTTTTCTTTTTATCGAATTTATCAAAACGCCCACTGACTTCCTTACGGGCTTGTCGATCTTCGTTTCGATTTTCATAACGGTCGCGCCCCTGATCGCGATGGCGGGCGCGATCCTGAGGAGACTTGGTCATTTTCTTTTTGCCAAAACGATTCAAAAAACCAGAGCGAAAGGGCTGCTCTTCTGTTTCTTCTTCGACTTTGAAAGGGCTTTTCGGTTGAGGGCGTTTGAAGGGCCGATCTTCAGGGGAGTCATCCCGCGAGGCAGGTGCACCTCCACGACCCCCACCAATGGTGTGAACTTTTCCGCTTCGGTCTTTGAACTCGAATGGTCGGTGGGAGGGTTTATCGCCCTGGGATTGACCGGGGCCCGAACGTCTTCCGTGAGGTTTGTTTCGCTTCATGAGCTCTCATGAAAGTGTAACAGGGGCTTTCTACGTTCACAATGCGCCCATCAATAAAAGCCCGGGCGCAAAGATGGGTATGGATGGAGTATCTCAGATCGGGAGCGGGGGTGCCCCAGGGTGAGGTCGTAAAACGCCGAGTGGGATTAATTACACTTCGTTTCATCTCGCTGACAATTGCAGCTTTTGGTCTCAAAGGGAATGAAGCTAGCTAAATCCCATTCGCCGATATTGCTCATGACCTTTTCTTTACCCTGCGCGGATTCATATTCGCGCACAAGTGTAACGTTGCTCCAACCCTCGTTACCGTTCCAGAACTGAAGCAAACCTGCCGCCATGGCGAACGTAATCTTTGTGAGCTTTTTCCCTTCGTCAGACTTCTTCATTTCCTCAGTCGCCAGGGGGTTCATCCGAGTGAGGCTCGTGAGCCAAAGGGCATCGGACACACCTTCTGCCTTTTCTGAAAAGTAGCGGGCATCCGATTCCGCGCTATCACCAGGGCAAACGAGAGGAGCTTTATCGAGATCAGCTTGTGCAAAATTTTTTTCTACCGCAGGAGATCCAGCTCCTGGAATGTATACGATCTTAAAAATTTTATTCTGACGATCTAACTCAACACTCACGGTCTCGTGAACCGCGGCTGATCCCATGAAGAGCCTTACAGGCTCGGATCGTAAATTGCGTCGAATTTGTGTGCTCGAATACTCCTCAGCATGAGCAGGCGCGGAGGCCACGGCTACTAGAAGAATCGACCAAAAACAGGATTTCGCATTCATCGGAAGTGTACCTATTCCTTTTCAGTAGAGACCAAGAGATCGAGCGACGTTTCAAATCGTTATCCAGCTTCTACAAATCGATCACTTTTGAGGGTCTGACGAATTACTGACAAGGATAACGATTACCCTTACCGTCTTCACAACCGATAGCACGAGCTTTGAGTTGTACGTGCACTGTTCCGCGTCCATAGATACGGAGGCCATAGGAATTCATCTGAGTTATTGGATTCCAAGTGTTCATCGTAGAATTGCAACCGACCGTTCCGGCTACGCATCCCGTGTTTTGTCCCACGACTTGGCCGTTAACGACTTGTCCATTTACCACTTGTCCCTGTTGAGACATTTGAGCGATTGCAGCGCTGTTTGCGGTCAATACGACGTTAGCGCCTTCTTCCATCACAATTCCGCCGCTTTTCGCGGTGTCTGCGACGATGTTGTTTTGATAAAGTTCAACGGCCCAAGGATTTTCCGAATTTCTTGGTTTTACGTTACCGATCACCTTCACGCTCTCACCCGGCTGAAGCATGGAGAGGTTCATGGGAACGTTCACAGCAAACGCGCCGATATAGACATAAACTTGAGAGAAACTTGCTCCGCGAATTTCACGTTCGATTCTGCAGAGGCCTTGATTCACAAGAACGCCACCTGCTTGAGGGCACGCTGTAGCGAGTGGAGCTGCATAACACTTCCGCTGACCGAACATATCGGTGAGCTGGGTCATGCTTTGTGAGCAGTTTTGAATTTGTTGCACTTGGATCGGTTGTCCATTTCCGTTCACCCAAGGGTTATACGTTTGCTGGCCGTACGGATTGTAGGCGCTGCTCTTCGATTGGCCACAACCGGCGAGAGCCATTGATACCGCAGCCGAAAGAATGAAAAACTTCTGTGTAGTACGCATAAACTTCAACCTCAGCAGAATGAACTGCAACAACAACGAGTAGGACCGGCTATTCCGCCGAACCTGTTTCACCAACACCAGGGCACACACTTCTGCCCGCTCCCCCTTGTGCGCGAACCATGCCACGCGTCAGACCCTTCACGGGATTTTGAAAAATTGCCGCAACCTACTGAAATGACATTATTTATTGAAATCGAGAGTCAGAATCGAAAGCCACGCTGGATCGGGCATTTCGTCTAATCTTTAAACACGTGTGTAGCGTGTTGACTGGAATTTCGTGTGACTCTACCGAGCGTTGACAGGTACGACCAAAGCCGTGTTAGACCAAGAGCACCTCTTTAGAGTGTGCCCAAGTGGTGGAATTGGTAGACACGCACGATTCAGGGTCGTGTGCTTAACCGCGTGCTGGTTCGAGTCCAGTCTTGGGCACCATACTTTTTCCCCCACGAAGCCGCCTTTCCGCTCGGTTCCCGACCCGATTCTCAATTTACCTTTCAGAGACGGCATCCGAACCCACGACACCCCTCGAAACCTTGCGCTGTCCTCGTTCCACCTCTATGGGCAGTTCAATAGCTCGTAAAAAAATCGATTTTTATCCATTGATTACAAATAGTTATAAAAAATAAAAAATGAGGCGAGCAAACGACTTCCAACCGGATTTACATCGAATTTCTCCAAAAATTTTCGAAAATCTCAGGTAGGAAAACTCGCGGATTCGACTCGTAGTCAAAATCTCAAAAAAATCGCTCCAAGCCGTGATTATTGCTGTAAATCTTTTATCAGTTCAGTTATATTGCGCCGCATCATAACCGAGGCGGTTTTCGAGAGATGAAATTTTGGTCCTTCATTTTCACATTCGCATCCCTGATTCTTTCGCAGAATTCAGGCGCAGATACGCTCTTCACAGTGCGTCCGAGCGAGTGTGCGTTCTCGACGAAGTCCGCTGATCGCGCGAAATATTTTTCTGAAATCCAGCAGGCCGCTCATCAAGAAGTTCAAAATAAATTCGGCGCTATTTCCGAGATCAAAGAAAATTCCGGAAGAGCGATCTATGCGGAACTCGAACGAATTCGAAATAATAAACAGCGCTGCAATCAGTGCATCCGTCGACTGCCCGATGGCACCTACATGAAGGTGACATCAAAACTCAATTACGCTCGCGGAACTCAGCAACTCTACACCGTGTACTTCGATGTCCTTCCCAATATGTCGCCCGACACAATGCGCGCGATTTATGATTTCAGAATCTTAGAAGCAAAACACGAAATGGATCTCGACCTCCTTCAAGGGGTGGCGGCTACTACGCCCGAGCATTTGAAAAAACTGAAAACGGTTGAAAACTACATGCAGATCCGCATGGCGCTCGACTCCTGGGTCACGAACGGAAACTTCTACTTCGACGCAAACGAGGTTTATTCGAACTTCATTTTAAAGGGCGTCTTCCGCGAAAAAATCTCTGGGAAAAAAGTTAGAGTTACAGCTGCGATTCTCGGCACGGACGACAAAGCCGTAAGAATCGTATTCCACGGAATTTCCCTCGAAGACTTGGAGAAGACCCTTGAGGCTTCGGAAGCGCGCGGCACCTTCAACCACATTCTGAGTAATTTTGATATTCACGAAGAAATCCACGGCGCGGACCACGACCTCATTCTAGAAAATAAAGCCATGCTCATGCGCCAAGCGATCGATACGATGCTTGAGTTTGGTTGGTTCTACATGGCTCCAACTTCGATGTAATCTCTAGAAGAGATGAACGAGCCAAATCCCGATTTTCACAGCCGACCACACTAAAAAGATAATCACTGAAACGAACCCCGAGCTCAGGAGAATGAGGTAGAGAGCGGAATTTCGAACGGTCGACGCAGGCGCTGTGAAGTAGCGATCCATCAGCTCCAAATTTTTAAGATTCGATTTCCAAAAGAAGTCGGCAAGCTGTCCGAACACAGGAATCATAGACAGAACGGTATCGATGAGGACGTTCACGATCATGTGAAGAACAGTGACAAACGAAACCCGAAGCATGATCGCTCGAACCACAATGTAGAGGGAAACCACTGCCGGTAAGATCGCCCCGATTCCGGGAATCAGGCCGATTAATCCATCCCATCCGAAACGAAATCCAAAGGGCCCCTCAAACTGGGAGTCTAAAAAGATCGCAAGCTTCTTCAAATCCTCAGGGATTCGAGAATCGAAATCGCTGAGCGAAGGATCAGGTTTACTCATACCCCTATCCTATCGGTGAAATGGGGGATCTCTGAGCCTAAAAGCCGCTATTTTCGAAATGAAACCTCTCCTAAAAATTGAGGGACGGCGCATTGCAATATAAACGACTTCGGAGTATCAAGGCGTCGAGAAAAGGGGCCTAACGCTTCGACCATCACGCTGGGATGGATCTCCGAGCTTAGGTGAAATCTATGAAAGGTCTCAGTCTTCGTTCCATACTGTTCAGTGTATTTGTACTCCTCTGCGGATCCGCTGCCCATGCGGCCACTCCGTTACTCGCCTATAATTTCGGGAACCAAGTTGCTTCGAGCACTCTTGCCATTTCCTCGGACGGCACAGTCGTTCGACTTGAAACGCTTCAAGGGAACACACAAACAATCAACGAAAACGCACTCTCGGGTGCCGAGCTCTCGAACATCAAGGTACTCGTCGGGAAAGCATTGAAAGGCAAAATCGTGAAATCAATCGTCCCTGCCACCTTGGGTAGTCAATCGGGGACCATTTCGACCTACATCGGTCCACAGAAAAAGGATTTAGAAGGTATTATCCGAATCCCGACCGATCCGTCGAAAGCAACCAAGCTCACCAACGCCTCAAGCGCTGCAATCAAGTCACTAAAGGCCATCATTAATCGATACGTTGTAATAAAGATGAAGTGACGACCGTCAAATTTGGCGTAACGACTTGAGTCGTATTTATGTCACGCCGCTAGATCCTCGCTCGAGTACGAATTCCTCTAGACTAAGTCTTTTCGCGCGCCTTAAACTCAAGGTCTATGAGCGAAGAAAACAAAGTCGAAACCAAAGGGGAAACCCAAGCTTTTACACCGATCGATCAACACCTGTTCGAGTCCCGCACGATTTTCGTGAGCGGCGAAGTGAACTCCGAACTCGCGGTCAAAGTGAATCGCCAACTCCTAGCGATGGAACGCGCAAATCCAAATGCACCGATCGTACTCTGGATTGATTGTCCGGGTGGCGAAGTGTATTCGGGCTTCTCGATCTACGACACCGCTCAGTTCATTCAACCTAAAATTTACACCGTGGTCGCGGGCCTTGCCGCTAGCATGGGATCGGTCATCGCTCTTGCTGCCGATAAAGAAAATCGTTTTGCGCTCCCGAACGCTAAACTCTTGATCCACCAACCTCTCATTGGCGGAACGATGCGCGGACAAGCTTCCGATATCGAAATTCACGCGAAAGATATCATCGCACTGAAGAAAAAACTTCACCAACTCTACGCCGATCGCACAGGAACTTCCGTTGATAAGTTCAACGAACTCATGGATCGCGATCGCTGGGTGGAAGTCGGCGAAGCCATCGAGCTTGGACTCATCTCGAAGGTCCTGAAGACCCGAAAAGATCTCGAAGCTGCCTTAAAACGTTAAGCGTAAGAACGTTTACCCAAATTGATAGGCTGAAGTAATCGCACCCATCACGCGATCGCTGAAGACGCGTTTTCCTTTGTCTTTCCCTGCAGCGCCTAAAATCGTGAAAACAGGAATGAAGTGTTCTTCGCGTGGATGAGCGCGCCGAGCAGACGGGGCATTCTCCCAATCGAGTAGTTTCTTTTCTCGCGATTCAGGATCCGTGACTTCTAGAGTATCCGTAAGCCAATCATCAAATTCTTTGGAGTGGTCGACGTTTCGCCCTGAGAACAGTTCACGCAGATTGTGGTAGCTCATACCACTCCCGATAACGAGAACGCCTTCCTCGCGAAGTGACCCGAGAACTTGTCCGAGTTTCAAATGATCGCGCGGACTCAAATTTCGTTTCAGCGAAATTTGAACGATCGGAATATTCGCATCCGGAAAAATCACTTTCAACGGAATGAAAACCCCGTGATCAAATCCACGTTTTCCATCCATTCGAACGGGGAGATCTGCAGCTCGAAGGAGACTCTCTATCTTTCTTGAAAGCTCGACCTCGACCCGAGCCGGATAGGTCAGTTCGTAAGTGTGTTTCGGAAAACCCGAATAATCGAAAAACAATTCGGGGTTCGGCGCGTTCAATATCGTAAATTCAGATTCTTCCCAGTGGGCTGAAATCAATACGATCGCACGAGGAGTCTCCGGCAGAGTGGCCGGAATTCCCTTCATCCAATTCGCCATCTTCTCCCATGTATCTTTTGGGCCGATCGGACTCCAGTCCATGAAAAAGCACGGACCTCCACCATGGGGGATGTAGAGAGCGGGTTGTTTTTTCGGATGTGTTGTCCTAGGTTTTTGATTCGCGCCCATACCTTGCTCATTTCCTTTTTCATGCGATTTTACAAGCTTCTTCAAATGCCAGTCGCGGTCCACGTGGATAGAGCTTCGTGGGTTCACCATATCCGAGCGTCATAATGAAATTCGATTTCCAATTCGTTCCCTTGAAAAAGGCTTCGTCAACTTTGGCATTGTCAAAACCCGACATAGGCCCGGTATCAAGTCCAAGCGCCCGAGCCGCCATCAAGAGATACGCTCCTTGAAGGGAGCTATTACGTAGAGCTGTTTCACTCGTGAATTTTTCGTTCCCCTCAAAAAATGATTTTGCTCCTGGAATAGCAGGCATGAGTTTTGGGAGCTGTTCATAAAATTTCAGATCGTGTGCGACGATCGCAGTCACAGGCGCTTGCCGAACCTGTTCGACGTTTGAACCCATGAGCGCGGGGTAGAGTTTTTCTTTTGCGGCGTCGGTCGTCACAAAGACAATGCGCGCAGGAGCTGCATTAAGTGCAGTAGGTCCCCATTTTGCGAGTTCATAGAGTTCTTTCAGCACTGCTTCGCTGACGGATTTGGGTTGCCACACATGGTGCGTGCGAGCTTGGGTGAAGAGGAGTTCTCGGCCATCTTTGTTCAGGAAGTTCATAAATTTGTATCCTTTATTCTCTCTGAATCTACGCTTCTCTGGAGACGGCCAGTAGACGGTAAAATCTAACAAGTTTGTACATTCCATTGCACAATAACTTCGAGTAGGATCTCCCCATGGAACTCGATTCAATTTCAGTTTTTGTGAAAGTGGTGCAGGCGGGAAGCTTCAGTCAAGCGGCGCGCCTCCTGGGAATGCCGAAAACAACGGTGAGCGCGAAGGTTGCTCTCTTAGAGAAGAGGCTCGGAGCCACACTCATTCAAAGGACGACTCGAAAACTCAATATCACTCAAGCGGGTGAAGCGTATTTCAGACGATGTGTTCAAGCGCTCGATGAATTGAAGGCCGCCGAGAGCGAAGTAACTTCGAATCAAAACGAAGCTCAGGGAATGCTCCGAATCACCGCCTCAGTCGACATGGGACACACGCTTCTTCCCTCACTCGTTCGTGAGTTCGTGAAGAAAAACCCTAAAATGGAAGTCGATCTCGTCATCACAAATCGCGTAGTCGATCTCGTGGGAGAAGGAATTGATATCGGTATTCGCGCAGGCGAACTCGAAGACTCCTCGATGATTGCGAAGCGATTCGTGGGCGCGGGTATGGAAGTGTACGCGACCCCTGCTTACTTGAAGAAATTTGGTACACCTCAGACGCCGAAGGATCTCGAGGATCACGAATTCATTCGTTTCTCGGAACTCGGTACGGACCGCCTCCCCTTGAACGACGGAAAATCGATCGTTCAAGCCCGAGTGAAGGGACGCATTCTGGCCGACGATCCTGAGACCGTGAAAGTGTTCACCCTCATGGGGGACGGGATCGGGGTATTTCCAAGCTTCATTTGCGAAGATGAGATCCGAAAGGGAAAGCTCGTCCGAGTCCTCCCAAAGTGGCGCCTAGGTTCCGGGCACTTCTCACTTGTCTATCCCGCCCAGAAATTCGTCCCGCATAAGATTAGGGCATTCCTTGACGCGGCGGATGAGTTCACAAAGCAGTGTGCGAGCGTCGCGAAGCCATGACACAGGGCGTTTTTAACGCCCCGACCTAATCATAATGTTTGCCCTATGCGGTATTCATGCTATCTGTTCTTCGAAATCAGTCAGTCCGCGTTTTTAGAGTCTGCTTGGGCAATCGTGCCCGTAGATCCTCGTGAAGGCGGCTCCCAAGGCCTTAGGAGGTATTCATGGGTAAGAAACTGTATGTAGGAAATCTTCCGTTCTCAGCAACGGATCAATCACTCGCAGATATGTTCGCAGCAAGCGGGAAAGTTGAATCTGCAAAAATCATCACTGACCGTGACTCCGGACGCTCCAAAGGTTTCGGATTCGTTGAAATGTCTTCTGATGATGAAGCAGCAGCAGCGATTGCAAAATTCAACGGCACCGACTTCGGCGGACGTCCACTTACTGTGAACGAAGCTAAGCCGATGGAGCCTCGCACTGGTGGCGGCGGCGGACGCGGTGGATTCGGTGGCGGACGTGGCGGCGGCGGTGGTCGCGGCGGACGTTACTAAGATCTGACCTCATCAATTTTATTTTGACCTGCTAGACGCGAGAAACGAGAATCAAGACCGATGTCCAGAGACGACCTGATCCGAGTAGATGGAAAAGTAACCGACGCCACCGGCGGCGGAAACTACGTGGTTGTTTTAGATAACGGTATGACAGTGACTGCGCGTTTAGCAGGCAAAATGAAAAAATTTAAAATTCGAATTCTAGTCGGGGATCGCGTCACTGTGGGCGTGTCTCCGTACGATCCTACTCATGGGTTGATCACGCACCGTCAGAAAATCGGTGGCTAAACTCTCTCGTTTCCTCCCTTAAGCCGATCGTCCTCGTTCATTTACAAAAAAAGGAAACGCTCTCTTGTCAGCATTTAATCTGTTCAAGCTTGCGAGCCCGCTTTCGCGCGCGCTCGAAGCGATGCAATTTACTACTCCAACTCCCATCCAATCCGCTGCTATCCCGTTGGCACTCGAAGGAAAGGATCTGATCGCAACCGCACAAACCGGCACGGGTAAGACCGCCGCTTTTTGTCTCCCGATCGCAACAAAACTCCTCGAAACACCGAACTCCGTCGCGCTTGTCATTACGCCGACACGGGAACTTGCGCTCCAGATCGACGCGTTTTGGAAGGAACTCACCCGATTCACGCCGAACCTTCACTCGGTTTGTGTGATTGGCGGCGTGGGCTTTCAACCTCAAGCGAAGGGCCTGTCCCGAAAACCACGCCTCATCATCGCGACGCCTGGACGTTTATGCGATCACCTCCAACAACGGACCGCGAATCTCATGAACGTGGCTTTCCTTGTTCTCGACGAAGCGGACCGAATGCTCGATATGGGATTTGCTCCACAGCTGAATCAAATTCTTCGGGTGCTCCCGAAAAAACGTCAAACACTTCTTTTCTCCGCAACCTGGGAAAAGCAGATGGACGAGCTCTCGAAAAAATACTTAACCGCGCCCTCACGCGTAGCGGTTGGCTCGACTTCACGAGCGGCGGGTTCTATCGAACAGACCGTGATGACGACTTCGAATCAGAGAAAAAACGAGACTCTCCTCGACTGTTTGAATGAACGCGAAGGATCGGTTTTAGTCTTTGCTCGCACACAGGCGAGAACCGATCGTTTATCGAAATTCTTAAACTCCTACGGCATGGAAGTGGGCCGTATTCACGGCGGTCGTTCTCAGGGCCAAAGAAACCAGGCGCTTGATGCCTTCAAAAACGGGACGACACGTATTTTAGTCGCAACCGATATCGCAGCTCGAGGAATCGACGTCACCGAAATTGCTTTTGTGATTAATTACGATCTTCCTCAAGTGGCAGAAGATTACATTCACCGAATGGGTCGAACCGGTCGAAACGGGTCTACGGGGCAGGCTCTCACCATTCTCATTCCGGAAGACCGCCCACAGTGGAAGGAAATTACGAAGCTCCTCCAAAAAACAGGGTCGAAACTTCCAACCCCAATCGACGAACCTGTAGGGATCGCGCGCCCCGAGAGAAAAACCGAAAATTTTCATCAGCCACGACCCGCTTTCCAAAAACGACCTTCTCACCACTTCGGTGGAAAACCTGCTCACCCAGGTCGCTCCCGCGATAATCGAGATCGTGATTCACGAGACCCGATCGGTCCAAACGGTGGGCAGCCGAAGAAGCATCACCGAAAAGGGCCGTCTCAGGGCCGCGCACCTGCTCCAGGCGGAGGCGGAAACCGTCCGGCAGGATTTGCTAAAAAACGCGATCCGTTTAAGCAGAGGTTTCAGCCCAGAATTCAAAGCACCGAGCCTGTAAACGCTTATTGAAATAAGCTTCTGACTCCGGGAAACTAATCAGGAATGAATCGCACCACGATCTCAAACCTGATCTTAGGCGTTTGTTTACTCATCTCGTTTTGGGTTGTGGGCGGCGTGAATAGAGAATGGACTCAGAATCGCTATTACCCCTTCTACCATTGGCAAGCAGAGGCTTTTTCTCATGGAGAAGCCTACCTGCCCGTCACTCCTGATTTTTATCATGATGTGATTCCGTTTGAGGGCCATAAGTATTTAGCGCTTCCTCCCTTGAATGGCGCACTTCTGCTTCCAGTAATCGCAGCAGGTGGGCATGGGGCGTCGGAGCGACTCTTCTTTTTTATTTTTTTCATCGCTTACGCGATTCTGTTCCGTAAATGGCTGCACAGAGAAAAACCTGAGCTCTCCCCATTGGATGAATTTCTCTGGCTACTCTTCTTTTGTCTCGGCACCCCACTCATCATTTCAGCAGGACGCGGGTCGGCCTGGTTTAGCGCAACCCTCACCGGAAGTTTTTTCTTAGCGCTCGGACTCTATCTTTTTGAGTATGAGAAAACCCAAAGGGGTCGGAGGGCAGGATTATTTTCGGTGGTCAACGCGAGTTTCAGTCGCTGGCATTTCGCGCTTCAGAA
>CAYOJT010000033.1:13734-15103 GCA_964404365.1 uncultured Bacteriovoracaceae bacterium | reverse complement strand
TTTACCTTCGGCACTTGCGAAGCGGGGAACCGTTTTCACCTCGAACGGAAAAATTCAACTGCGTCGATCGGCCTATAAGTTCTCAAACGAACCCGTCGATTCGAATTGCTCGTGTGATACTTGTAAAATCTATACGCGAGCCTACCTTCATCATCTGACAAAGACCGAAGAACCGCTGGGTTGGAAACTGCTGAGTCTGCATAATCTGACCTTTTATCATCAGATCATGGCCGAGATGCGCGAGAGCATTCTAGAAGGGCGATTTCAGGCCTACTACGCCGAAAAACGTGGGCTCTGGTCCCAAGGTGAACTCGAACTCGAGGCCGCATCTGTCGAGTGAGGAGTGCATTATTTTGCTTGCTGGAATGCGGCATCTGCCTGATCCTAAGAGTATGAAACTCTACGAACAGGGATCCGGGAATCTCCTTAAAAAAGGCAAAGACGGTAAGACAGTTTTCTATCCTTACGGGATGCTCTCCCCAGGATATGTTTTAAAAAGCGATAGCCAAGCTCAGAAAATTTCTGAAAGCATCAAAGAGTACAATCAGCGACTCTTTAAATTCCTATTCATTCCAGTCTTTCTGGGAATTGTAGCGATTAGCCAAGTCCCAGCGAAATACAATTGGCTTGTTGTTTCGGCGGTAATCATTCTCATGCTTTTTTGGTCGCTCCAGTACATGCGACTCGTTCGAAAAGAGACCTCAAATTTATCGGCAAATTCGAATTTAGGTGTCCGTTTTCAATTTGATCAAAAGACAGTGATGACTCTGCTTCTTTTCGTTTTATACGCTCTTGGTGTCGTGAAGCTCGCGGAGATTGTTCAAAGCATTATTTTTGGATAAAATTTAAATCATTCAGATAAAAAAAGGCCGGGCTTTAACAGTCCGGCCTTTTTTTATCCCGCCGTCGGCTTCAGTTCGTTCTGAAGCTTAGTGCGATCCAATTCGCCTTCCCAAGAAGAGACAACGAGCGTCGCCACGCCATTTCCGATGATATTTGTGATCGCGCGAGCCTCACTCATGAATCGATCAATTCCGAGAATCAGTGCAAGTCCAGTCACTGGAATTTTTGGGACTACGGCAAGTGTCGCCGCAAGCGTTACAAACCCAGCGCCCGTTACGCCCGATGCCCCTTTCGAGGTGAGCATCGAAACGCCCAATATGCTGAGCTGTTCGCCTAAAGTCAGCTCAATTCCCATCGCCTGAGCGATGAATAGAATCGCAAGCGTCATGTAAATATTCGTCCCATCCAGGTTGAACGAGTAGCCAGATGGAACGACAAGCCCTACAACGGACTTTGAACATCCCAGACGCTCAAGCTTCGACATGAGAGGGATGATCGCGCTTTCGGAGGAGGATGTTCCAAGTAC
>CAYOJT010000033.1:0-13724 GCA_964404365.1 uncultured Bacteriovoracaceae bacterium | reverse complement strand
GCTCGTCTTTGATGTAGCCCAGGAATTTGAAAATATTGAAGCCCGTCAGGTAGCCGATGGCTCCCAATACTAAAATCACGAAGAGAATGCAGGTCAAATAAAAGCACCCCATGAGATAGGCGAGGGGTTGAATCGAAGCGACTCCGTATTTTCCGATCGTGAAGGCCATCGCCCCGCCCGCTCCAATGGGGGCAAGCTTCATCACCGCATTCATCATCCCGAAAAAAATATGGGAGGCGGACTCCATGAAGTGGCGAACGGGGTCGGAGCGAGATCCTAAGCGACTCATGGCGTACCCAAAAAGAATCGCGATCAGGAGAACCTGGAGGAGATCTCCGCCACCTGTAAATGCATCGACGAAAGTTTTCGGAATGATGTGGAGGATGAAATCGACGGTCGACTGTTCAGATGCGCGTTTCGTGTAATCGGTGATGCTGGGGTTTGCGAGAGTGGCGGGATCGATGTGAAATCCGGACCCCGGCCTCAAAAGATTTCCGACCGCAAGTCCGATGACCAGAGCAAGGCTCGAGACGATCTCGAAGTAGAGAAAGGCCTTCCCTCCAACGCGCCCGACTTTTTTCATATCTCCAACGCCTGCGATTCCGAGAACCACGGTACAAAAAATCACGGGGCCGATCAGCATCTTGATGAGCGCGATAAATCCATCGCCCAGCGGCTTTAATGAGGCTCCAAATTCGGGAAAAACGAATCCGATTAAACCACCGGCCAAAATCCCGAGAAGGACCCAAAAATAGAGGTGCGAGGAGAGTCGTCGAATCATAGAGCTAGTTTATAGGTGGGCTGGCTGAGTGCAAAGGTTAAAGCGTCAATTTTCCAACAACCTTTCTATTTATGGGGCGCTCGTAAAAAGCCGAAAAAGGAGTGTGAAACCGCATTCTCTACGAGGATAACCGTGAACCAGACCTTTCTGAACTTGATGGCAGCCGCAGCAAAACACAAAGCAAGTGACGTGCACCTCCACGCGGGTACGCCGCCGGGTTTTCGAATTCACGGAGACCTGATCGATGTGAAGCTCCAACCTTTTTCGAGCGAAGAAATCTATGCGATCTGCGGCGAGCTCATTAAAGCAAGCGGCGGGGAAGCCGATCTCAAGACGTTGAAAGACTACGACGGCTCATTTGAAATCAAGGGTCTATCTCGTTTTCGTTTCAACATCTTTAAAAACCGAGGAAGTCTTGGGATTATCCTTCGGCTCATTCCATCGGTCATCCCGACGATTGATCAGCTAAATTTGCCACCCGTTTTAAAACAAATCGCAGGAATGCATCGCGGCTTAGTGCTGGTGACGGGCGCAACAGGTTCTGGAAAGAGCTCCACGCTCGCAGCGATGATTGATTACGTGAATTCGAACTGGCCGATGCACATTTTAACGATCGAAGATCCGGTCGAATTCGTGCACACGAAAAAGAAGTCACGATTCACTCAGCGGGAAGTAGGTCCTGACACCGGTTCTTTCTCGGGCGCACTTCGATCCGCGCTTCGACAGGATCCCGATATTATTCTCGTCGGTGAGATGCGAGATCCCGATACAATTTCAATCGCGCTAAAGGCAGCCGAAACCGGCCACATGGTTTTCTCAACGGTTCATACGACGGACGCTCAGAAAACGATTGGTCGTTTGATCGCTGTTTTTCCACCCGAAGAGCAGCGCATGGTTCGAATGCGGTTGGCGGAAAATATTACGGCGACGATCAGTCAGCGTCTCGTTAAACGCTGTGACACGAAGGGCATGATCGCCGTTCAAGAAATCATGGTCGCTAATACCGGTATCCGTGAATGTATTGCGGACCCAAATCTCATTGGAAATCTCAATGATCTGATCACGAAGTCGAACGATGGAGAAAAGGGCGGAGGACAAACCTTCGAACAGCACCTCGTGAAACTCTACTCTGAAGGGATCGTCAGTCTCGAGGACGCTAAAGAAGCTTCCACGAATCCAGCCGACTTTGAGCGAAACCTCATGTATGCAGCGAGCGGTCCAGTCAAGGGCGGAAAAGCTCCCGAGATGGATGTGGGTACCGGAGTCGCACTTGAAACCGATGAGGATCGCGCGAAGGTGGATTTTTCAAACAAACCGAAAGATGCGCCCAAGGCCGCACCTCAAACTCTCACCAGCATTAAAATGGAAACCCCACCCGTGCCGAGCGAGGATGAGAAAACGGATCCGGGTCAGATTGTTCGACCGATTAAACCTGCCGCTTAATTAGCGACCACATTTCACATCGTCTTCACCGCAGTGGATGGACGAAGCCTTATTCGCGCAGTCCTGCATGACTTTCGCTTTTGCTGCGGTTTCGGTCGCTTCGGTAGCTGTGAACGTGCCGTTGAAGGGCGTTTTAATATAACAAGTCGTCATCTCTTTTGGGTTCGTACCAGGATTCGGGACGATGATGACCCCACCGCCACCGTGACCGCGTCGCATTTGAAGCTCAAAAACTTTCTCTTGGAGCTGCGCGACCGCACGTTCCAGCATCCAAACGCGATTCCAAAGTTCCGTCTGAGAAGATCCGCGGTTTTTACCGATTTCTATTTTCACAACACCGTCCACATCCACATCGGAGGAAGCGGGAATAGAAAAGAGGCACATGCAAAGCGTTAATAGGGCTACGAGGCGAGTTTTTTTCATATCCTTCATCGATATTCTGCTTGTTCATTTTACTCAAGCGGAAATCGGTATAGCGTGAGGGGGATGATCCAATTGGAACAGTTACCGCGAAAGAAACGATATGCACGCGCTTCGGCTTTGTTCGGAGGATTGATTGCGGGTCTTGGAATTTTGATTGCGTCATGGGCGTACATGAATCCGCTCGAGTGGGCAGAGATGAAGTCCCGATATCAGTTTCGCCATGACACCGGAGCGACTTCGTCTGAAATCAATGGCCTCACCGCCTTTCAGCACCTTGAGCCCCCAAGTCAACACCTGCGTACCTGTTGGCTCTTCATTCATGGGATGGGTGACAGTTTGGTCACTTGGAAAAAATTGATACCGCTCCTCGCGCGCGACCAATCTTGGATCGCCGTCGATCTTCCCGGTCAGGGGGGAAATCGAAAAGAAATCGACGCGGAAAAATATCGTGTATCTCAAACGGCTGAACGCATTTATTCAGGGCTTAAAGCGGATGACCTCATTCGAAAAACCTGTGAGCAGTATCGAGTCGTAGCGAATAGCTTTGGGGGCTGGATCGCGCTTAAAATGGCTCTCGATCATCCGGCCGGCATTTATCAGCTCTTTCTTCTAGGTGGAGTTGGAATTCAGAAACCGGCGCTGCCATCCCTCCCGATTTTTACAGAACCGACCGTAGAAGCGCTGAAAGATTTTCAATCGAAAGCCTATTTTAAGCCGCGAGAACTTCCGGACTCCATCTGGCAGGCGGCGACGGAGCGGGCGAAGAAAGGTGAGTCGGGTCGAATTCGAGCCTCTCAGACTGTAGATGAATACCTGGACGGGAAATTATCCCTCCTTCGTGTCGAGACACTCTCTATTCACGGCGAAGCTGATCGGATCGTGCCGCTCGATTACGCCCAAGCGCTCGTGAGCCAGATTCGTGGCGCGAAACTCGAGAAAATTTCGGAATGTGGGCATATGCCACAAAAGGAATGCCCTGAGCGGCTAAAAGCGGTTATCGCGTCCTATCTTGAGGAGCGGGGGAAACGCGGCCTATCCCCCTAAGGGTTCTCTCGGCAAATTTTTCCGTACGGCGAGTTTGAGCCAGTTACAGCGACCTAAGAATTTTCTATTCTTAGAAGATGGCCGTTTCTAAGAGTGTGAGAGCCCTTTTTGCGATGATTTCGATTTTTCTGATTTCCGGTTCAGGAGCTCCTGAGTCGGCGCGTGCGGAAAACCAGAGTCGCTGCGACGATTTGATCGATCAAGAATTAAAACGCCTCGTCGACCAAGATTACCAAGGCATCCTGAGTCAACAACTCCAGCTCACGACGATGAAACTCGCCCTTGAAGCGAAACGCGCGAAAGAATCGAAATCGATCGATGTGCCCACGGTAGAGGCCTATCTGAAAAATGAGTTCACTCGCTTGGGATCACTCGACAAGGATGGCGTGCGCGAGAAACTCGCTGCCCTTTATACTCAGAATCAGCTTCCGATCGACATTAAAACCCTGAATCAGCGCATTCAGAGCGCGAATTACTTTAAGCGACCCCTACGGTTTAAAAACGAAGAGCTCTCTGTGTATGTTCTCGCGCATCAGGAGCTCGTGGGAAAAAAGAGCATCTACAATCGAATGGATTCGGCGATCCTCTGGTACCAGTCCGAACTCGCAGCCAAGTCGACCGCAAAACCCGGCACCGCGGAGTCCAATCTCCTTCAGGCATCTACCCTTGCTGGAATTTATTCTGGCGTCATGTCGGGCGTGAAAAAATGGACTTCTGCCGAGCTTGAAAATCGCATCACTTATCTGAAAACCGCTATTTCAAATTCATTCGAGTCGCTCTCAAAAGTCTTAGTCACGCGAGTGGATCCAAAATGTAAAACAGAGATGCCGTGTTTTAACTGCGCGACTAAACCGGAGAGTTTAGAAGATCGACTTGCGGGCTTTATGCAGCACACGAAACGGCTCTTAGACTTCGCGACCGCTTCGCCCTCTCCGAGCGCGGAGCCGAGCGCTTCTCCCATTCCAAGCGCAAGTCCTGTAGCTACAGCAACTCCCGTCGGAAATGCGATTAAAAATCCAATCGACGTTCAGGGAAGTTCTGAAACAGTGATTTGGAAGAACACGGATCCAGATCATGTCGTAATTAAAATTGAATTAGAAAAACCGATTGTCACGAAGCCGGTAGAGGAGAATTTAAATAACGTACAGGTGACAAATGTCGCCCCTGCGAAAACACAAGAAAAGGTTCCTGAGGCGACTCCAACTCCAACCGGAACGCCGACACCTACGCCCACGGTCGTGAATAACGCGCCGAATGCGAAAGATCTGAATATTTCCGACCTTTACAACATCGCATCGGCCCAAGCGATGAAGGAAGGTCCCTTGAAACGCGAACTCTTTGAGAAGGCTTACAAGGGGTGGTCCAAAATTAAAAAAACTAAAGGCTGTGGGAATCGCGTGATGGTAGTCGATTTTGATCAGAAGAGTACTGCCCCACGCGCTTATCTCATCGATATGACGACGGGCGAACTCGTACTCCAAGCGAATACCAGTCACGCGATTAATTCGGATGCGAACGACGACGGTATCCCCGATACATTCGGTAACGGCTCGAACAGCCAGCTTAGCTCTGTCGGATTTTTCAAAATCAAGAATCGCGACTTCAATAGTCCTTCGTGGGGAAAATACGGTCCGGCATTCGCGCTTGAGGGAATTGACGGTGATTTGAACTCAAAAGCCGATGTGGGTCATCGTGCGATTCTTCTCCACGGTTATCCGCACGCCATGGGATTTAAGAGTTACGGATGTTTCGTTTTCGATAGTGAAGATAGTCTCGCGTTTCAGTACGGCCAGAAATATCCTCAGTACTCCACGCGTAAAAAGCCGATCCTGCGAGAGATCTACGATAATATGCAAAACGGAGATCTCATTTTCGCCTATTCTTCGCGGTCGGACCAAGACGCGAAGTCGCAATGGCTGAAGTAATTTTGCCCGAGCCTAATCTTTTTTACGTAAGACCGTAATCACCTTATCGCGAGCGCCGGACTTGCCACTCTTCTTAGGAGTGTTCTTCGCACCTACGCGAGATTCATTTCGCGGGAGAACGATCGAATCGGTGTACTTCGAGCGATTCCGGACGGGAGCAGCTGTCTTTGAGCCGATCGGGCCCTTTTCAGCGCTCACGGGTTTAATTGCGCCCGGTTGAATGCGAGTCGTTCGGATCACATTTCCGAATTCATCCACTTCACGGAAGCGCTTGTCGCGCGGAAGAACTCCTGGATCTTTTTCCGCTTCTTTTTCGACCGTCTTCACGCCGAGTTCAGGCTGCGTGATCAGGGCTTCAAATTTCGAGCGGTTTACGATTTTATACTGACCCGGTTTCAGGCCGTGAATGGTGATGTGTCCGTAGGACATCCGAACGAGTTTATCGACGAGGAAACCTTTTTGTTCGAAGTAGCTCTTCACGTCGAGGTTCGTGCCGTTCAGGAACACCACTTCGATCTGGGATTTTTTATTGTATTCCTCGGTCATGCGAACGAGGTGAGGTTTCACGAACTTATTGTTCAATCGCATCCCGCGCGAGAGGCGATCGAGCATTTCGGAAGTGATATGGCCCTTCACCTTGACGCGATAGACACGAGGGAACTGGTTTGCCTTCTGAATTTTTTCGGCGAGCTCGCCGTCGTTCGTGAGGAGGAGGATTCCTTCGGAGTTGTAATCCAAACGGCCGATCGGGAAGACGCGAAACTTCAGTTTCGTGAGAAAATCGAGAATCGTCGGGCGACCTTCGGGGTCGCCCATCTGGGAGATCACTCCGCGCGGCTTGTAGAAGGTGAGGTACACGTGGTCCTCAACTCGACGGAGGAGCTTCCCATCGATTTTGATGTGGTCTGAGGCGAGGTCCGCCTTATCGCCGACTTTTGCGACTTTTCCATTCACAGTGACGAGGCCCAATTCGATGAGTTCCTCGGCTTTTCGTCTGGAAGCAATGCCGGCTTGTGCTAAGATTTTCTGGAGTCGTTCCGATGACATAGAACTGACTTGTAGCATGAATGATGAAAAACAGCAGCCCATAAATACGACGCAAAGCGACACGACTTCCGAGACCACCGGAAGCGTCGTGAGACCGCCTAGAAGCGAGTGGAGTACCTTCCAGCGCCGCGTCCGCATGTTTTTTAGGCCTGCCCTGAACTCGGGTCTCGAGACCCTGAGTCAGTGGGCGGACGATTCGATCGGGCTACTCATCGGGAAGTGGATGACGGCGTTTCTCATCGTCCTGGGGTTCACCGCCTGGCTCTACTTCCGTTATCCGGGAAATTTTCCTTCTTACGCTTCAACCATTCCGCCTGATTTCGGCGTTTACATGAAAGCCTGGGCCCGACTTCAACAAGGGCAAACGCCCTACGTGATCGGCGAAAATCACGCGTTCATGTACTCGCCGTCCATGCTGGGCCTCATTCGTATTCTTCCGAAGACGCCCCAAGATGCCTGGTTCTGGTTCAGTTCGCTCTCGGTTCTATCCCTGGGCGTTTCGATGATCATTGGTGCCCGGTACCGAACCTGGAAGGATATCGTTTCGCTTCTGATCGGGATTGTTCTGAGCGCAAAGGGAATCTTGGAGTGTTTGGATTCTGGCCAGCCTGAGCTTTTGATTCTCGGACTTTTGATTGCAGCTACGGTAACCTTCACCCGCGCGACTCTTGTTTCGGGTGCGATTTTCGGGATGCTCCCTTGGATAAAGCTCCCCACGCTCCTTTTGATTGTGCCCTTTATTTTGGCGGCATCTCGGCGCTTTACGGATGATGAAGCACGACCCCCGATGGGACGTTTGAAGCTCTTTACGAGCGGTTTTCTCCTATCGACGGTCTTCTGGGGTGCTGCGATTCCGGCGATGGCGTTTGGTCCGGAGAGAGCGCTTGAGCTTGCTCAGGCCTGGTTCAAAATGATCGATGCCCAACCTTCACTCATGTTTACAAGTGATGTGAACATGAGCCTTTGGGCCTCTGTTCAGCGCTGGTTTGAATTGAAGCCGCTCATTTCTCTGGGTGTCGCTGGAGTGTTTGGTGGGATCCTGCTCGGTATGCTCGTGATGCGCATTCCGCAGGCGCCGACTTCACAAGATGCTTTCATTTGGATTTCACCCTGGCTCGTAATCGCGCAGCTCATGAACCCGCTCAGCTGGAAGTGGGGGAGCGCCTACCTCATTGGTGTCGCATTTTCCGCGTTTCGTCCGGGACGACAATTTCTTGCGCTGCGAGGGATGCTTTGGGTTCTTGTTGTAGCGCTACTGGCGGCTCAGCACCGTGGCCTCATGAACGATGTGCTTGGGATTCACGAGTGGAATGATCTCCACGATATCGGGATCACCACAGCCTATTGGATTTTACTCCTGATTCTATCTGTTTAAGAAGTGAGTTCGATTCGAACTTCGTTTCTGCACTCCGTGCAGAGATCCCGCAGCGGAAATTTAGGTTTTCCGGCGCCGATCTTTAGCGTCTTTCCGCAGTTTGGGCATGGACCTTCGCCGCCTTTCACCCAGGATTCCTGTTTATAAAACTGTAAGGCGAGGAAGGGTGAGGCGAGAATCAACCCAGGCACTAAAACGAAATGCACGAGCGGGAAGATCACGCACACGACCCCCGCGCCAAAACACATCCCACCCCATTTCAGTGCACGTGCCTTTCGTTCAGCGTCACTCCATTCAATCATCTCGAGCAAGGCTCCAGTTTCGACGGGTTTAATTTCACTGATGAGGCGCACGGGCTTTTGAAAGACGTGGGGCATGGAGCGATTTTAGCACCTCATGCCCCACCGATGTCTAGTCTTGAATTTGAGCCCCTATTTCGCGATGTTCGCGCCGTCGTCCCATTTTCCGAACTTGAGGAAGTTTTTCTTACACCAACGTTCGCGATGACCGAGTCCCTGAGTGCAGGCGCCGATCAGGTCGTCTTTCAGCCAGGTTGTCGGTGTGAACGGATGCTGATTATTTACGATCGTTCGCTCTTCGCTCGGGGGAAGTTTACTGTCCACGAAATGCCAAGCGATCGAAAGAGGTGTTCCGTAAAACATTGGAACGAGTTGGTAATAGCAGTCCGCCTTTTCGCGAGTCACAGGATCGATCGACGGAAAAGCGAGTTGGTAGCGCATGCGATCGATGAGATCGGTATCGGTTGCGCGAATTTCGCGACACTTGTAGCCTTGCGTGAAATACGAATTCCAAGCTTCGATCGAAACCGGCCCATGAATTCCGTTTGGAAATGAACCATCAAGAACTTTTAATTGGCCATCTGCCATCACAACCGGCGCAACGTGGAACCACCAGTCTTTTCCTTCGGAGGCCTGATTGATCGGCGTGAAGAATACGAAAATTTTTGCGCTTTGAAGGCGCTGCTGTTCGGCGAGAACCTTCCTGCGATCCATGTCGTAGGCCCAGAGGTTAGCGCGATTGAGACAAATCGAGCTCATATCGGTTTCGCGATTGAGTTTTTGGAACTCTTCGTCCGCCCCGCGGCTTCCGATTTCAGTCAGCTGATAGCCGAAGTCATCGAGATAACCGGTCGCTAAATTAAAGGAATCAGCGCGCGCGTGAACCGATGTAGAGAGCGCAATGAACGAAAAAAGAAGGGGTAGGGACTTAAAAATACGCATGAGGGGCTCCTGCTCGAAAACTTTTTTGGGCGAACGGGCGGGGTTTATCACAATTTAACGCATCGCGTTATTATTTATTGATTGGGTCTCCATTTTTACAAATTAATCAATTATTACAGATAGTTAAATTTAAAAACAGTCGAATTCATTTATGAACTTCAGAACCGAATTCCGTTAAACTTCAAACCAATCCAAGGAAAATGCGACGAGCTTCTCCTCGGGAGAAGGTTCGATTTCATGTCGAATTTCTTGGAGGAAGTTGATGATTCGCAGGCGAAGTCGAACGAAATCGTCTTCGCTCAGCGTGTGAATGCCGGTGTAATGAAGGTTTCGCGCGTTTTCGGATTCCTGAATTTTCTGCGTCGCTTTCAATCTCCAGTTCACGTGCTGAACTCGGCCGTAGAATTCAGTCGGATCGAGGTGAAGATCAGATTTTACACTTTTCCATTCTCCTTCCGACTGAATCACAAAGCCTAATTCACGAAGTGAGTGAAGTGATTTTGAAACCAAGGAAGGTTCCATTTTTAGAGCAGCCGCGATCGTTTCCGGAGTTCGCAGTTTTCGAATCGTGAGGGCCATATGAATGGCCGCAAAATACCAGCTCGAATAGTAGACACGAAACCGCTCGGGGGACTGGAGTTCCACCTTATCGAAACGCGAGGAGAGCTTCTGAGCCGCCGATCTGCATTTCTCAAGCTGCGCATTCAACATCGCGTGGTATTCGCGGCTCGATGCGCGCGCCAGGTGAATGAGTGTGAGGAAGTATTCCAGCTCGTTTGCGCTCAATCCCCAATACTGGGATAGGCCCAGCCCCTGGTCGGGATTCAAGTGAACGACGCCCCGCAGCGCACGAGAGAAGTAAGAAGGGTGTACGCGCGCTGCCCGCGCGAGCTGAGTTCGGTAGGCGCGGACTCCGCTATTCTCCTGGATCTTGTATTCAATCCATTCAGTGTAGTTTTTGGCTTCAAAGAGGTTCACGTCGCGGGATTAACGATCGTGAGACATTTTGTCAATTTTTTTGAGATTTTTTGACAACATGATTGTTTCGCGCGCTAGTGGCCACTGTTAGATCCAGTTGCGAGAGGGACGGAAAGGTTGTTAGACCCTGATCACATCAGAGTCGCGTCGTTTCGCCACCTCTCAATGAATGGTGTAACGAGCCCCGCGAATTTGGGGTGGAAAAGGATCCATATTAAAACGCGTCGATACATGTCTACTGTCGCTCTCCACGTGCTTTCTGTCAGCGCGTTAGCATAGCGCGAAGGGGGTTCGTCTTCCGTGGGTCCAGGTCATCCCGCGGGTGCGTACTGTCTTTCAGTCGGCGGAAAAATTTTCTCGCTCAAGGGGGAGGAAGGCTCGAACTATGAAATGTGCACGTTTGACCGCGGAATGATCGAGGTCGTCACCCTCTGGTACACAAAGCGTGTGCCTGAGCTAGCGGTGAAAGCTTTCCAGGAACACATTGAAGTTTCGATTCCAGCCTATGAGCATCCTGCGAATTATTACTGTACGGCAAATGGGGGAAAAGTCGTGATCGGCCTTGATAGTAAGCAAAATCAATGGGGCTTGTGCCAGTTCAGTGAGCAGGGACACCTCTCGCTCATCGATGGATGGACCTTATTTCGCGGGCCCAACGATCCTCTCAATGCAGGCCTCGTGAAGGCTTTGAGTCTCTGATTCAGTTCGCATTATTATTTAAACCAGAAAGTAAAAAGGGCTTTCCTTCTCTCGAAGGAAGGCCCTTTTTACGGATAGTCCTTAATCGGGATCGAATTAGGTTTCAGTGAGCGGAAGTTCTGCGGTCGTATTCGGAGCCGCATCACGAAGGGCTTGTTCAAATTCCTCACTTTGAGGATCGAGTTTTCCTTCAGCGATCAGCTTCTCGCGAAGCTTTTGCTGCTCAAGCGTAGGTGTCGAAATCTCGATGCCTTTCACGCGTTCGCGAATGTCAGTCAGGAATTTTTCGTCTTCCTTCGGATCATAGAGGAGCGAGACAGAGTCGTCTGCGTTCATTTGGCCGACGAGTTTTCTCATTTCCTTCACGCGAGGATCTTCTTCGCCGCCGGATTGTGAGCCTGGAACCATCGCTTCGATTTCGCGAAGAGGCGGGAGAGAATCGAGGTTTTTCACGCCGAAAACTTCCATGAACTCTGCTGTCGTTTCGTAGACCATCGGGCGACCGGGAAGATCGGAGCGACCCGCGATTTTGATGAGCTTCTTATCCAGAAGTCCACGGATGAAGTGCGAAGAGTCCACACCACGAATCTTGTCGATGTCGTCTTTCATCACGGGCTGCTTGTAAGCAACAATGGCGAGCGTCTCCATCGCGCCCGTCGAGAGCCGCTGGGTTTGGATCTTCGCCAGTTTCTTAGCGAGAGCTGCGCGAACAGGTTTCGTCCGGAACTGATAACCATTTCCGACTTCGGCGAGTTCAACCCCGTGGTGGAAACGTTGGTAGCGTTTCTGGAGGTTTGTGAGTGCTTCTTGGAAATACGAGAGCGACATCTCAGGTCCTAAGAGATCGCGGAGTTTGTTCGCGCTGATTGGCTTTTCGACCATGAAAAGGAGCGCTTCAATACAGGACTCCATTTCGGCCAAATCCAAGTTACCGTTTTCGTCTTCTTCCGGTTCACGTGGGAGCGCGCGAAGGACATCGGGATCATTCGCGAGGTCTTGTTCCGCTTCTTCTTTGGAGGCTTTTTCGAGCGCTTCGTCTTCAGCGATTTGAGCGGCGAGAAGTTTTTTCGCATCTTCTTCCGCGAGTGCTTGCGCTTCCTTCATTTCGGCTTCGAGTTCTTTTTCTTGAACTTCGAGTTTCGACTGAAGGTTTTCGAGCGTCTCATTTAATTCTTCTTCGCTGGTATTGAGTTCGAGTGGAGCGTCCTCGCCGAGATCCTCATCCAAATCGTCTTCGATCTCGAGCCACTCGTCATTCTGAGCGGCTGTCACATCGAGCGTATTGAATCCGTATGGATCTGCAACGAAAGTTACAGGCGTTGCGGGTTGTGCAGCTTCGTCTGCACCGCTTGGCGCCTGAATCGTTTCTTTCTTTGGATCTTTCCGGTTTGCCATGGCTGCTATGCTCTCTTCTACTTTCTTTTCATCCTGAATAAGGTTCGTCTGTGGCTGGGTTAAGGTCTCGTCCACTGGAATGGAGGTGGGCGGTAGAATCGGCTGATTCTCCATGCCCGCTGCCATCGGAAGGACTTCCTCCGAGTCGTTCAAGGTTGGAAGATTCTCGACTTCGGTCGTGAGCCCCGGAAAGAACGGCATCGCGAGAGGCGATTCCTCCTGCGCCTGGTTCGTCTTCTCCAAAATGGGCGAGGTTAAAATTTCGGTCGGAGGATCGAGCTTCAGATTGATCTCCCAATGGCGGAGTTGTTCCATCTGCTCCACCTGTTCTGGAGCGAGATGAACTGAGGTTTCCTGGCTCGGCATCTCGATCTGAATTTCCGTCTGACTCTCCATCTGAATCTGAGGAGCTTCCGTCATTTCGATCCGCGCTTCCCAGATTAATTCCGGATTCATCACCTCGATCACTGGATCCAGTGGAGAGAGTTCGGTCGTGAGCGTGATCGCGACTTCCATCGCTTCCATTTTCGTCACCAACGGCTCTGGAGTCGGAAGAGTTTCCGGAGTGGTCGGTTGAGAGATGGATTGAGGAATCTGAGGAAGGAGTTCCTGCGTTTCTGTCGGAATCGGAGTTGAGATCACTGCGACCTCGATCGGCTCCGGAGTTTTCTCCGCTGCTGGAGTCTCTAGCTGCTGCATTTGCAGCGGCTTGTTCTCGCTCATGAGCGGCGAGCTCGGCTCGTTGGGCCTCACTTTGGGCGACGCCTTGGTCAACGGCTTCTTGAATGGAATCAAAACCCGAAGCAAGCTTCGTATCGAAGTCTTTAAGACTTTCCAGAAGTTCAACATAGATTTCGTCGTAAGTTCTTTCTTGGAACAGTTTCATCTTCTTGAGCCTTCCGAGCTCAAGGGACGCAAGAAATGTCACTACAGTTTCAGGGCGAGAATTCAGATCACGTAAAAGTGTACGGAGACTGGTGAGTTTCCCCACCTCTAAGCGATCTTGGAAATCGAAAATTTTATCGGAGAGCGAGACAGTTTCTTTTTTCAGAATCGTCGTGCGCTTACGCTCACGAACCAAGAGGTCTTGGAAGGTGAGAGCAAGGTTGGTGACGTCCATGTTCTTCCAGACTTTTTCAATCGGAGGACGACGATTTGGACGTGTGAAAACATCTTCACCCAGGAGTGGGAGAGCCGCGAGATCCGCGCCTGCAGCCAAGAAGCGTTGGTGTTCCTGAAGTTGTCGCAGCAGTTCTTCGGGCGAGAGCATGTCGTCGTCCGTGTTTGCGAGCGCGTTCGGATCGACTTCTTGAGGAAGGAGCGATTTCGATTTCCACTGAATCATGGTCGCTGCCATGACCAGGAAGTCGGAC
>CAYOJT010000032.1:0-15116 GCA_964404365.1 uncultured Bacteriovoracaceae bacterium | reverse complement strand
AACCGCTTGAGACGGTTCATTGTCAGTCGGATCGATTCGGTTCATCCATTCACAATTTTCAGTATCATTCAGGAATCGGAGTGCTGCTGGACGGATGAGATCGATTGCTTTTCCGGTTTTTGAATCCACTCGCGGAGCGATTACTTCTGCTCCAGGGTATGCACCCATGAGGTCTGGAATCTGAAGTGCGCCGACGCGCTTTCCGCCCATTTCGACAACTGCTGTATAGAAACTTCGATCGAAGAGGAAACTTCCTAAGAAGTTATAGCGCCGAAGCGATGTGGTGAGTGGAGTCTCAAGCTTCGAGTCGGAATAGTAGACGAGGTACTCACTCTGCGCGAAGGATGCGATAGAAGAAGGATCTCTTGAGTCCGCAAAAAGTCCCATCACGCGATAGAGAGTCTCGAATTTCTCAAATGGACTAATAGTTAGATCTGTAGTCGCGTATTTCCCCGAGCCATCAGATGCAAGCACGGTTGAGCGTTGAGCCTGGATTCCAACATGCCCAATATAGCCGATACCCATAGTGTCAGACTGATTCAGCCAAGTGACAGGTAGGTTTTCGAGAGGAGTTAAATTTCGGTACTCATCTTGTCGCACAAATACTGGTGTTCCGAATCCGTGATCGCCGTCGAGATCTGCGACGAAGGAGTCGTTTACGAAGGCATCGCCCTTGGTGAGGATCACGAGCGCTTTGCCTTGGCGGCGTAATTTAGCGTCGACCGGAATCATGTCTCCCAATGCGTAGCCCTTCGGGGGGGAGAATGAGCGAACACCATCAGGAGTCGCTGGATCGTGATAGTAGATACGAGTTTGTTTCTCGTCGACAGGCTTTGGATTCCAAGGGTCGAACTTCTTTGATTTTTCGACTTCGGGCGTACTGCCGTAATCGAGCCATGCTTGAACAAGGCGCCCGGATCTTTTAATCCACTGGTAGCGCTCGAACTGCATGACTGTTGTTTTCTCGTTTTTGAATTCATAAGGCGGCAGGATGTCCGCTCCGTCGGAATTCAAATAGAAGAATTTGAAAGTTGGAATACGGACCGCTTCTCCATTTTCGTTTTCGCTCGAAACGATTTGGATGACCGGCATGACATAATCCGTTTTTCCATCTAGATTCACATCCACCGTTACTGGGCCACGAATGGAGGCCGCGTTTTCAAACGGAGGAATTTCGCGAACTGGACCTGCCACATAACCTTGCGGTGTTTCGCGGAGGATTTGGATTTTCCAGTTTTCGTCGGCAGCTTGTTTGTAAACGAGGTAGTCCCGCTCTTTTCTGCCATCCATAGAAGTAAAGCTGAGAATTCCACTTGAGTCAGCAATAAGTTCGCCGCTCACGATGGGAAGCTTCTTCGTGGTCGCCTGATCTCGAACATTACTGAGCAGGGAGGAAGCCAAGACCATGACTCGAATGGTGCTCGGTGTTCCGCCTTCTGGAGTCAGATCGAGGTAAAGCGTGATATCGCTTGTGACTTCGTTTCCAGAAGTGGCGATATTAAAATGAAGCGAACGAGTTTCTTGAGATTTCCAGGCCGGAATATTGAAACTCGATTCAACGAGCTTCAGGTTTTGTGAAGCCTCATCACGCGCGGAGAGGCGAACCTTGATTTGAACATTCCTCGATTCACTCCAGATATTTTTTAAATCGATTTGGACCGGGATTTGGTTTTCAGTTCTATCCCAAAGAGTGGAGTGGACACCCTTTTCAACCGGCACGATATAGGGAACGGGCTTTGCGTTCTTTGCATTTTCGATATCGAGGTTACCGGAAAGGGTCGATCCGTTCTCAACGAGCGGGCGTTTACGAGCTCCGGCGAGGAGTCGCGCTTTCACTTCGCTTGGTGGAACTCCGTCCGAAAGCAGTACCGCTACCGCACCGGTAACGAATGGGGTTGCCATCGAGGTTCCATCTTTAAAATCGTATCCAGCGACATCGGTGAAGAAATCGCCGATTTGATCGTGTGGAACAGTGGAGAGAATGAAAAGTCCAGGGGCTGCGATATCCACACCCGAACCAAAGTTCGAAAAGCGGGAGAGTTTACCATCGGGCCCATGAGCGCCGACACAAATCACATTTGAATACTGACAAGGAAACACAAGCGCGTCGGTGCCGTCGTTACCAGCAGCCGAGACGATGATGATGCCAGCGGCTTCGGCTTTCGCGACTAGCTCACGTATCGTTTCACTGTCAGCCCGGCCGTTCCAGCCGAGCGAGAGATTTACGACCTGGGCTTTTGAGGCGATCGCATAAATGAGTCCTCGAGCGACCGCGGTTAGGACTGAGGTAGCCTTACTTTCACCGCCGCCACTACCGCTTCCCACGCCACCTTCACCTGGATTTTCCATGATGACTTGGACGGGTAGGATTTTCGCCTTTGGAGCGACTCCTCGAACGCCTATGCCATTTTCTGCCTGGGCAGCAATGATTCCCGCGACGTGCGAACCGTGCGAGATCGTATCCATCGTTTCTTGGGTTCCGGCGATACCAGAAACCGCGTTTTTCCTCCCGATCATGCTCCATCCACGACAGTCCATCGGATAGCCGTTGTGGTCGGTGTCTAGAAGTTGGAAAGTTTTATCGCATTCTTTAGCTGATTTTTCCTTTACGCAGGTCTTATACTTCTCAAGGTTCTCGCATTCCTCTTTTTTAGTAAGAACAGAATCCGCAAGATCCGAATGGCTAAAATCTACTCCCGTGTCGAGTACGGCAACCGTAACGCCAGCACCTTGATTCGAAACTTGAGGTAAGTGGATATCTTCCCCCACTACGCCAGGTACCAAAATAGACGTTACGGCGTCGACGTAATCACGAACACCCTTGCCGGTGTTCTGAAGGCCCCACTGTTCAACAGTAAACGGATCCGCTTTCGCCGCGGTGACTGCAGAAGCGCGTCTTAAGGTTTCGACAGAAACAATCGAGTTTTCCTCAATCGTGATTTTTAACTTCTGTGATCGAATCTGCGATCGAATACGATCCAAATCGCCGGGGTGTTTGAGCTTGAGAGTTTTTGATTCGACCAATCGACGTGAGCCGATCTTCGTCAAAATCCTTTTCTCTTGAGCGGTGTAGGTGTCCTGAAAGCCGAGGGTCGGATTATTCTGAACGAGAGCATTGAGAGACGTAGGATCTCCCGTCAGCACAATTTCTTGTGAAGTCGCAAGGGCAGCTACCTTGGCCGGTTTTGCCACCTTCTTTTGGTCTACGGCGATACCCGCTGACAGTCCCAAAAGCGCAATTGTGATTACTGAGATTTGCGTTTTCATCATAACCCGTCTGTCATGTAAGTCGCGTTGGTTTCGTAGCCGGAGATTTTCCATTCGTAACCATTGCTATTCACGACGAGGTCTCCAAAAGGACCATAAGTTCTGTCGCTCGGTATGTTCCCGATCGTATCGGATACGAAGTCTTCATCTGCCGCTTCATCTTCATGGCGGAATCCCGCTACTTTGATTTGGAAAAGGAAGTTTTCAGTACCGATTCGTTTGAAAAGTCTCCAAGGTGCTACGTGCTTCTGGAGGAAGTAGACGATGTCGTTCATCCATTCGGCGAACGCCTCACGGTCGGACTCGCTTGGCGCGTCCTTAATTCTGCGCATTGTTTTACGCATCCATGGCTCAATACACCGATTCCAAACCTTCTTATCGTCCATGACGGATTCGAGAGCCTCGAGCTCCATTTCGACGTCTTTTTTAGCCAGGTATTTTTGGCAGCGATTCCGTGCATCCTCTGGGTCCTGTAGATCGAGAAGGCGGATGAGTCGTTCCTTCCTTGACTTGGCGGACAAGAGGTAATTTTTCAGAATTTGTACACCTTCGGGGTGAACGAAGACGGAAGAGCGTATGTCGTAGGATTCAAGCCGTTTCATCGTCAGAAGGACGTCACGTCGAAAGAGGGCCTTTCCGTTCGAAAGCGGCCTCATCTCCTGCTCGAGGCTATCGAGAACTTTGACCACATTTTCTCGGCTCATGTAGGAGCCTGCGTAGTGCTCTTCGAAAAAGATGACTGGCTTGTAGTCCCGAGTTGGAGTTGTTTCCGCCTCAGTTCGGACACTGGACCAATTTGCCTTTCCTAAAAATGTTCCCGATGGGTTCATATTCGTGGAGCCGGCACCCAAGAGACCCGCTACATCGACAGCTTTCGAGACCACTTGACCCACAAATCCGTACGGATCCTGGCCGTGAATCTTCACCTTACGCGTAGAAAAGAGGGACCGAGTTTCCTCTTCTGTAGTGGCGTTGTGTTCCTTGTCATGAGGAATTTGAATCTTTACACGGTGGTTTTCTTTGTAGGTTGCCCAGTTCCACATGAGGATCTTTAGGCTCTTCGTCTTTCCAACTAATTCGTGATCGATTTCGATCGCGGGGAAGTCGTCTTTCAAAAGATCCGTGTCGTTTCTCATGAAAAGTTGGTGGAGACCTTTTAAGAGGCGTTGACGATCATCCGCGAGTTCAGGCTTCGCTGCCTTATCTTTATCCGTGACCGAGGAAAGGTCGATCCCGTACGCGTCGGTGTCCGCGTCACCCTTTTTTGTTTGGGCCTGGAGCTTAATGAGATTGATCCATGCGTTGAAATCAATGTTCCCTGCTAAGGACTTTGTTTTCATCTTCGTGTCGTACACTTCCATACGATCGCCCCGCCGGGTGATCATGAGGCGTTTAACGATCGCCCAGTCATTCGTGGCGCCGATGCCGACGCTCGGTTCGATCTTTTTCAAGAAACCCGTCGCCATGGTGGCAACCAGTGGAATGTTAAATTGAGGATTCAGTCTTAAAACGAATGCGTCCGTAATAGTGAAAACTTCACCGTCTTTAATGTCCTTTAAAAAATCGGTGAGGAGTGCTTTCGTTTTTGCATCATCTGCCAAGTCCTTCCGATTCACGCTTAAGATTTTCCCAAGCTTCCTCATGACTCGTGGAACGAGGAGGTTCGTCCATTTTTCATTTTTCACAGACGAGAGTGTCTCGATGGGACGAACGTGCGTGTAGGAGCGCTGGTAACCTACCGAGCCGGCAAATCCGACTTTATCGGAGATGTTTTTGATGCCATCTACGCCGCCGAGCATCCCGATATTTCCGCCGAGCGAAATGTTGTCGACGAGTTGAGCTTTTGAATCACTTCCGTAATAGGTTCCGGTCACTACGTTACGGCTTGCATTCAACGCCACGCCGTCCACGCGTTCGCCCCAGGTTTTGATGGGCACAACGTATGGTTCACCCGGGTTGCTGATCGAGTGATCAATGATTTCTTTAATTTGCTTTTGGACGTGGGTGTCAAGGGCATCGTTTGGACTATCGAAAGTGAGAAGGTCGTTCAGTTTCCCGGTGCCAGCGGTGATGAGCTGAGCGATTAACTCCATCTTGATGAAATGTTTTAATTCACCCCAACGAAGTGGAGATGGGAGGTCGCCTGCCGAGAAATTAGCAGCATAACCTTCGTAATTTTTCTGAAGGAGTTTGCCCTTCTTAATGATTCCGGATGCACTGGAAAAGGTCGGGTCATATTGCATGACTGCGACTGCTGGCATGAGTTCCATTTCAAAGCAAGACAGACCCGACTCAAACATCGAAAGAAGGTGATTGCGTCTCGCAATGACCTTCTCCACAAGAAGTTCTTGAACTTCAGCTGGAAATTCGGTGAGAGCGATGATCTTTACCCAGTCTTGGCGTGAAAGATTTGCCATCTTCCTCAGGATCCATCGCACGTCTTCCATGGATGTCGAGTCTTCGGATTTCGATGTGAACGCCGTGGCATAAGGATGCTTAAGTTCGATCGCTTCAGCGTAGATGCGACCGGCTTCCCAGGAGTAGAGGTTCACAGAGCGCCCAGAGAGACGAATGTCTAGAAGTGAATAGGGAGCAATCAGCGCACGCTTCGCGCGCAGTCCTTCGATCTGATTCGCTGCGATTATTCCTGTGTGGATGGGTTGGCTTGCAATACGTGGACTTTCGAGAAGTACATCGCGCAAAACCACGGTGCGAGTCGCATCGTCACTTGAAACAAGCCAGGTGTCGCGCGCAAAGCGAGTCTCAAAGTTATAGTTCTCTTTAAAGTCTTTGTAAGTCGCGTCGTCCGCAAAACGAACGCGTACAGTTCGGTAAGGCTTCGGCGTATCCACGTGATAGCCCAAAACACGGAGGAGACCGGCCATCGCGATCGACTGACGTCCGTCCATATCGATCGTGAGCCGAAACGGGCGACCATCGGCCATCACTTGGGCCTGGTACATTCCGCTTGCGTCCATTTGTTTTACAAAATCAAGCGTGACCCCGTCGGCAGGAAATCCGAATTCTTCCGCGTTTGAGAGAGGAAGACTTTCTGGCTCCCAAACGTCGTTTGGGACTGGGTCGAGTTTACTCAGATCGAATTTTTGGCGAGCGCGCAGGACGGCGGCTTCGTTCTCTGGAAGGGGACGACCTTGATAGAGTAGATCCTTCGCTGGTGTCGACTTTAGCGTTTCCGGCCGATCTAAAGATTCCATCCGTATGAAGATAGAGTCCGAAGCGACTGCGCCTGAGACGGAAAAGAGGAGGAGCCCAAGAATGAGCTTTGGAGTGGTCATAAATTTCTGATGAACCCGCATGAAATCTCCCAATAGAACCGGCCTAAAAATTTGGCCCGCGAGAGATATCACGCCGCTATGACGCAGTGCAATAATAAGCTGACTTAAATAGTTTGTTTTAAGGATTGGTTTTGCTGGATCCAAAAAAGCGGGGAGATCCGAAAACGAATCTAAATACTTGTAATTATTATATTATTAACAACTGTTAAGAATAGAAAAGTTGACCATTTCGATCAGATACTGGAGACTCAGAGGTAGGGGTCATCAATCGTTCGCTCTTACCGGGGGGTAAGCCATGAAACGTATTCGGAGCAAAAAGAAGGCATCGAAGCTTAAGCCAAAGCACGGTCCCATGTCCTACTTTCTCACCATCGCGGCCCTTGTAGTGGTGTCGGCCTATTCTCACATCCAATTCCGTGCGGACGTTCAAGACCAAGCCTTTCGCGCGATCGCATCCGATCAGAAACTCCAATTTTCCCAGTTAAATGAGGAAGATGCCGCGATCTTGTCTGCCCCTGAGCACCTGAAGGGAATTTCCGTCGAGGCAAAAAAAGGAAAAAAGTCCATCTCGCGTGGGGATCCCCGCTAGTTCATTCGGGCATCGAACGCTACGAGGTCTTCAGAGACGGAAAAAAGATCGGAGATTCTAAAGTAACAAACTTCATCGACGAATCCTTACCGCGTGGAGGAGCGAACTATCGCGTGCGCGCAATAAGCGCCGCGGGAAAAATTTCAGACTTTAGTCGGACGATACGACTGGATCCTTAATTGGGGGTTCGGGATCGACCGAGATAACGAACGGCAGTGGTAGGGGTACCACTGCCGTTTTTAACCTACGACGAAGTTTAGGATCTTCCCCTGGACGTAGATTACCTTTTTCACAGTTTTTCCAGCTAACTGTGTAGCAACGCCAGGTATTTCCCGCGCAAATTTTTCAGCAGTCGCTTGATCTGCTGTGGGTTCGATTTCGATCGTCCCGCGAGTCTTACCTAGGACCTGAACGGCGATCGTGATGGTCGAGTCCTTCGCCAATGCGGGATCAAAGTCGGGCCAACGTGCGTGCGCAAGTTTTTCCTTCTCGCCGATTCGATGCCACAACTCTTCAGCAAAGTGGGGAGCAAATGGGTGGAGAAGCTGAATGAATGGCTTCATGCACTCGATCGGTTTTACGTCGAGTTTAGTGAAGTGATTCACGAACATCATCATCTGAGAAATCGCGGTGTTGAAACGGATGTTCTCAATATCATCGGTTACTTTTGCGATCGTCTTGTGGAGGATTTTCTTATCCTCATCGCTTGTAGGTGCAGATTTCGTGATGAGTTGATCGGTTTCGTCGTCTACAAAACAGCGCCACGCACGTTGGAGGAAACGATAAACCCCCTCAATCGCCGACGTGTTCCAAGGCTTATCTTGAGAGAGAGGGCCCATGAACATTTCATACAGTCTGAGCGTGTCTGCTCCGTACTGATTGACCACATCGTCGGGGTTAATCACGTTTCCGCGCGATTTCGACATCTTCTCGCCATCTGGACCTAAAATCATCCCTTGGTGGTAGAGGCGCTTAAAAGGCTCGCTGTGGGTGACGAGTCCAGCATCATAAAGCACCTTCGTCCAGAAGCGCGCGTAAAGGAGGTGACCTACTGCGTGTTCTGCGCCACCGATGTAAAAATCAACCGGCATCCAGTATTTTTCGGCTTCTTTTGACCACGGTTCTTTATCGTTGGTTGGGTCGCAGAAACGCAGGAAATACCAGCTCGAACCCGCGGAACCGGGCATCGTGTCGGTTTCGCGTTTTGCTTTTTTCCCGGTCTTTGGATCCAACGTATTCAGCCAACTCGTGATCGCAGCAAGCGGGCTTTCGCCGGTTCCCGTAGGTTCATACGACTCAACGGCGGGTAGAGTGACGGGGAGTTGGTCATCGCCCAAAACCTCCGCCTTTCCATCGTCCAGGTAAATCACAGGAAAAGGTTCGCCCCAATAGCGTTGTCGTGAAAAGAGCCAGTCGCGAAGTTTGTAGTTCGTTTTTTTCGTTCCGATCTTCTTCTCTTCGGCCCACGCGATCGTTTTCGCTTTTGCGTCTTTCGTAGAAAGACCGGTGATGAAACCCGAGTTGATCGCTTTTCCTTCACCCGAAAAACAGCCTTCGACTTTTGTCGGAGCTTCGACCACCTCGCGAATGGGTAGATTAAACTCTTTTGCAAAATCGAAATCGCGCTCGTCATGCGCAGGGACTGCCATGATCGCGCCCGTTCCGTAGCCCATCATGACGTAGTCAGCGACCCAGATTGGGATCTGTTCGTCGTTCACCGGGTTTTTAGCGTAGGAGCCTGTGAAAACGCCGGTCTTTTCTTTTGTCTGCTCTTGACGAGCGATTTCAGATTTCCGAGACGCCTCTTCTTGGTACTGCGTGATTTTTGCTTTTTGGGCGGCAGTCGTCAGTGTTCCAACCAGCGGGTGTTCGGGAGCAAGAACAAGATAAGTCGCGCCCCAAAGCGTATCGGGACGAGTTGTGAAAATTTCGATTTGTTCACTGGATCCAACGACCGGAAAGCGCATTTGAAGGCCTTCGGATTTACCGATCCAGTTTCTTTGAAGTTCCTTCGTGCTCTCAGGCCAGTCCACGCCGTCGAGATCCTTTAGGAGTCGCTCCGCGTAGTCTGTGATTTTTAGCATCCACTGGCGCATGGGTTGACGATAAACCGGATGTCCACCACGCTCTGATTTTCCGTCGATGACTTCGTCGTTTGCGAGAACGGTCTTCAAGGCAGGACACCAGTTTACTGGAACTTCTTTTTTGTAGGCGAGACCTTTATCGACGAGTCGTTTGAAAATCCACTGAGTCCATTTGTAGTAGGACGGTTCGCAGGTCGAAATTTCACGAGACCAGTCGTAGGAGAATCCCAGCATCTTGAGCTGTCTGCGAAAGTTTTCGATCGCCTTCTGAGTTGTGACGGCTGGATGTGTTCCCGTCTGAATGGCGTGCTGCTCAGCGGGTAATCCGAATGCGTCCCATCCCATCGGGTGGAGGACGGAGAAGCCCTTCGTGCGTTTGTAGCGCGCTAGGATGTCGGTTGCGGTGTAACCTTCTGGGTGCCCGACGTGGAGTCCCGTACCGCTCGGATAGGGGAACATATCAAGGATGTAGTATTTCGGTTTTTTAGGATCGAGCGTCGTTTTAAAAACTTGGTTTTCGTCCCAGAATTTCTGCCATTTCGATTCGATCTGCTTGTGATTATAGGGCATAAGAGACAATATTATAGAACGATTCCGAGGAAGGAATAAAGAACTGCGATGACGATCTCAGGAAAAAGCTTACAAGAAAAATATGCGCCGAGCAGCACGTGCTTTGGATGCGGTCCATCGAACCCCCGTGGACTGAAGATTGGGACTTATCCTGATCCCACAAACGCTGAAGAAACGATCGCAGAGTTCAAACCTGAGTCTTATCAGGAGGCTTTTCCCGGGATGGTCAATGGCGGGATCATTGGAGCGCTCCTCGATTGTCATTCGAACTGGACGGCGGCTTACCATCTGATGCAGAAATTAGGCTTAGACCACCCCCCTTGCACGGTTACAGCGGATTTTCATGTCGTTCTGAAGCGTCCCACACCGTCGAATGTGACTCTCACGCTCCGTGCGCGTGTCAAAGAGTCGAAGGAAGACCGAGCTCAGATTGAGGCAACTCTCGAAGCGGATGGAAAAGTCTGTGCGACTTGCAGCGGGACCTTTGTTCAAGTGAAAGAGGGCCATCCGGCCTATCATCGCTGGTGAGGATGAATGACGCCTAAGTTTCGTGGAGGCTCCGACGACTGGGATAATGATGACCGCGAACGCGGCGTTCATGCCTCACGTGGAGCAAAACCTAAAAAATCAAAACCGAAAACGGGATACATCGATCCCGCACTCACAAACGGAACCGTTTGTGAGGTTTTTCCGAATCAATGTCTGGTGATCCGAGACGCGGGCGGAAAAATGAACTGTACCTATCGGAAGGCAAAGTTGCCTACGGTAGAAATTCGTGAACGCGCTCCTGTGGCAGTAGGAGATCGAGTGCGCGTCGAAGCGGTCAGTAATACGGATGGAGTGATTGACGGCGTGGGCGAGCGGAAAAATATGCTATCGCGTCCAGCTCCAGAGCGCGCGATGAGGCATGTGCTGGTAGCTAACATTGAGCGGCTTGCCGTAGTCGCGTCTGCGCATGATCCCGATTTTTCCCCAGGCCTTGTTGATCGGTTTCTGATTGCGGCGTTGGCGCAGGAAATTGAGCCTGTCCTTCTCATTACAAAGATGGACTTACAGAAAAAGGATGACCCGAGCCCTTGGACTCATTATCGGGCACTGGGGTATCAGGTCTTTGAGGTCTGTGTAGTTTCGGGCTTAGGTGTGAGTGAAGTACGTGAGTTTCTCAAAGGAAAACTTACGACGTTCTGCGGGCACTCGGGGGTCGGAAAAACGAGCCTCCTGAACGCTCTTCTTGGACGCGAGGTCGGGCGTGTGGGCGAAATTTCGAGTTCGACCGGAAAGGGTCAGCACACGACAACCGGCGCGTATCTTCTACCCGAATCAAAACTCATCGATACGCCTGGAATTCGGGAATTCGGTTTAATGGGAATCGAAGCAAACGATCTGGCTCAGTATTTTCCAGAGTTCAGGGGACTTCAGTGCTCCGATCCTCACTGCATTCATCGTGAAGAAGAAGGCTGTGCTGCGAAAGAGCTGATTCGTTACTCAAGTTATCGCAGGATTTTAGAATCCTTAGCTGCCGGCGAACATTAAAACATATGCCCGGCAGAGAAAAACCCCTGCCGGGCACCGGCTCCTCCTTTCTGTGGAATTCCAACAGCCTCACCGCCTTCGTAAAGGTCCTGTGAGGGGATGTTGAAGACTGGCAAACACGTACGAGAGTTGGGGTGAAGGGCTGCTGATTGATCCGATGACTGGAATCAATCGGAGTCGCTGCGTTCCACGCGATGACTTTCGAGTGGAGAAGCACTTCGACCTGAACAGAGGAGAATTACTTCAACCCCAACTCTCGGCGGTCCCGTAGGACCAAACCGTTTTTCTCAGCCAACGAGAGGTGATTTTCCCTCTGATGGAGCAGAATCGGCGGACCGTTTTTCTGTCGCCATCGATTTTGGCTTTGTGACCAGACTTTGATTAAGAACTGCAGACTTTGAACAACTAAGTTTCTAGGGACGATGAGTACGATCGGTTTCATTTGAATTTCCAATTTGAACTCCGCGGTTTTTTTGGGCAAAAGAATCCCCGTGGCTTTCGGCGAGCGGAGTTCGAAACCGCCGAAAAACCAAATAGGGATGGGATGAAAACGGATGAGCTTGATGAAAAAAAGTCGCCTGTGGCATCACGCGCATGCATCAAGTGCGTTCGAAGCACTGAAATCAGCTAGGATTTACAGCAGTACGAACGATGGACGAGCGTCAGAACGATCTAAATTTGATTTGGGCTCTAGGGAGTTACGGATCTAGGACCGTCAATTGACTCGACGGCTATCCGAGGTCGCGCAGACAATTCCTGCGGGCGCTTGAGGCGCAAAGTAGGAAGCGGCCTCAACGGATAGTACCTGATCGAGCTTTTGAGTTTCGATTCCAGATCCAGTAATCATTCCATTGATAGTATCCATGTGCGCCTCCTTTCAAGAGGGTGTGCCTTCCTCATCAGCGATTCGGGCATAGATCTAAATATAAGGATTTTAAAGCTAAAAACAAGTCATTTTCGTCATGATTTATTCTGATGACTGTTCAGTAGTCGATTATCGCGTTGTTGTTTAAACTTTTGGATACTCACCTCACTTAGGCCTATAAAATCACGAACGAAAAAATCCCCGGTTCCATTGAAACCGGGGATTTCCATTTTTAAGTTTTGAAAAAAATTAGAACGTGCTCGGGAGCGGAAGAACAAGCGCGTCTTGTTCGCTGCGATCCGAAACACGAATTCCAGATTCAGGCTGATCTTTTACTTCAACAATTGCTTTCGCAATTGCATCCGAGATCGACATCGTGAGTGAGTGCTGAGCACCTTTCTTCGCGCGATCGATATTCACGACACCGCTCGATTTCACTTTGCCTTTCAAGAATTCTTTGAAGTCCGAAGTGCCCATGAGGAGCTCTTTCACTTCAGCCGTTGTAAGACCTGGATTGATATCCAAGATCTGACCCGCAACGTTCGTCACGTAGGGAGCCGCTTGTGAAGTTCCGCTCATGAATACGAACTCGCCGCCTGGAGCGGAGGAACGAATTCCTACGCCTGGGGCTGCTACATCAACCGTCTTCTCGCCGAAGTTCGAGAACGAAGCGATTTTATCGAAGTCGATCGTTGCAGCGACCGTGATCGTGTTGTTCGCTTTGATGTTTGCAGGGCTCGCAGGGAACTGGTCGTTATCGGAGCCGTCGTTACCAGCTGCGATGACGAACAGGGTGTCCGGTGCTGCATGAATGAACGAATCTGCAGTAGCAGAGAGGTTCGCGTTCATGAAGTAGGTCACGTATTCGTGCAGTTCAGCATCTGGCATCTCGCGCTTCATGATCTTCTCGAGCAGAGGCTTGAGAAGAGCTTTCGCTTGAGCGTAACCGGTACCGAACGAGCAGTTTGCAACGCGCGCGCCTTGGGCTTTCAAGTAAGCAGAGATCGGTCCGAAAACCGCGCCTTGCTGTTTGCCCAAGAAGTCGATCGCCATCAGGATCATATTCTAATTCATATCTTAGCCTATGGACATCGTCGCTTTTGAAACCATTCCTAGACGCTCGATCTCAGCAAACGGTTTTGGACGTTTGGTTGCGATGAGCTTCAGAGGCATAATCTGAGCTTTCGACGAATCACGAGCTGCAACGCCTGCGACGTGCGATCCGTGAGCGAAGTTACCGAAAGTCTGGAGAGACTCGATGAATGCCGCGTCTCCGCGTTTTGCTTTCATCCATGCGACATCTTCTGGTGTCGCAGTTCCACGGAGAATGCGAGCTTGCACTTCGAAGAACTTGTAAACATCTGCCGAAAACGTTCCTAAGAAACGTTTGTCGAAGAGTTGTTCATTCTGTTCAGCGAAATTCCAGCCGTGGGTGTCGTCGATGTAGCCGTTGTCGTCGTTATCGACGGCATCGTCTTCATCTTTCAGGTTCGTCCACTGATTGTTGACGAGCATTGGATGGTTAAGATCCGTTCCCGAATCCACAACCGCGATCGTTACTGCGTGAGCAGAGAGGCTTGTTGCTAAAAGAGCTGCAAAAATGAATGTCATTGAATTTTTCATTAGAGTGCTCCTTCTTTCAAGATCTCTGCGTAAAGAGCGTCTGCGTTCAAGTAGACGAGATCGCTTTGTGCGATTTCAAGTTTCGCTTCTTCGCCGTTTGCCTTTTTGAAGATGAAATCCGAGATCTTGGGTGCCACATAGCGGCCCATCGCCCATCGGAGTTTTGTTGCGGCTTTTTCACAAAGTTTCTGACCTTGTTTGCCAGCCTCTTTTTGTTTCATGATTTTATTACAAGCGATTTTCACGCCCCAGTAAGTGATCACGTTCGCAAAAGGAATGAAGTGTTTGCGGTATTCCACCCAGTCGCGGTTAGGAGTGGTCGTCGATCTCCAGTCACCTTTCGGTGTGAATACGATCGGGATCGCGAAATTCATCAGGTAGATATCGCCCAGCATCCCTTGATGAATGAAAGTCGTTCCCAAGCGGTCTTCTAATTTATTGTAAAAATTTTGAAGGAACGCGAGGAGCGGCTTGTGGTCGCCCAAGATATCGCCTTGACCGATCAAAAGCGCGTCGGTGAACTGAGCTTCCCACTCGCTTTTATATTTTTCGGCCATTTGTTGTTCGCCGCTTTGAGCGAGAGCGCGGATACCTTCGAGAACGACGGTATTGAGCGCCCACTGTCCAGCTGCGCGGGAATTATTTCCAGTTACATCCGTGATGGATTGATCGCGAGTGTGAAGCGCGGCTTGAAGGCCCGCGATCGCGTCGCTGTTGAAATCAGCATGTGCAGACATGGCAAACGCCATCGTCAACCCAGCTGTAAGACATAGGTTTCTGATAAGTTTCATAAACTCCCCCCAAGAAGTTTTGAATGTCGGCATTGGCGGTTATGAATCGCGTTTGTCGACGAGTGATTGCTCTTCCTAAGCATTTTTTGTTTCGCATCAGAGTGTATGTGGGATTCGAGGATTCGCAAGTTTTCGGGGCTCTTTTTTTCGATAAAACTCACGCTAAATGACGCTTGCAGTAAACACGCTGTTTTAGATGGATGACATCGATGCGTTTACTGGAAGTGAACGAGGTGAACTCGCGATCTCGATAGGGGTGCGTTCGAATTCATCTAAGATGCGATCGCGATCTTAGATGAAGGAAGATTTTCTACGGTTCTTCGCTTCGCTTTGTCCCCGAATAGGGCAGAGAGTGCGCTCGAGTAGTTACTCAGAGGATGTCCACCCGCACATTTCTCGGCTTGCCGCTCCCAAAGGCGTTTCCGTGTTTCTACCGCAGAGAGATTTCCGTGCGCCAGACGTGTCTTTGAGTTTCGCCCTTTCGGAGTTTCGTTCCTC
>CAYOJT010000031.1:5572-15157 GCA_964404365.1 uncultured Bacteriovoracaceae bacterium | reverse complement strand
GACCCAAAAAAGCTACAACAACCAGAATATCTCGACCGAATTTTCAGTTCTTTACGTACTGAGCCCAAAAATAACCTACAGCTTCGGCTTCAAATACCTCGATACTCGATATGCCTGGAAGTACTCCCAGGATTACTTCTCCTTTAGTCCAAAACTCCAGTACACACTCGGCTCTCGAATCAGTCTGAATGCAGACCTGGGGTACACAGCGGCCATGCGAACTGGATCGAGTAAGCAAATTTCCGGCTCGGGCACGCTCAAATATGTTCTCTTTCAAAACATGAGTCTACTTGCAGGTACAACTTTCACAAAAGCGAGCGCCGACAAGGCGACCTTCAGCACATCGCCCCTCACGCTTCTCACGAATTCCGTAAACAGCAACTACACCACCTATGGTGCATTCGGCGGAGTCTCTATTGGGCTCCCATTTGAAATCTGGGCCACTGGCCTGATCTACCATTATCGCACCAGCTACGCCGCGGAAGACCCGACCTCTGTCACTGATCCTGCACGCTCAGATAAACTCACGAGTTATAGCGTAGACCTCTCGCGAGAGCTCATCGCGGATCGATGGAGTCTAAATTTTGCGTACACGATGACACAAAACCGCTCCACTGGATTTCAAAGCGTACCCGGAACGAGTAGTGCCTCAAACTACAACTACGACCGGCAGTACATCCTCGTCTCCCAGACGCTAAAATTTTGACCCAAATTCGCGAGACAGAACTCTACACCGAACCGAATCAACTCAGAAGAGAGCGCTACCGACTCGCTTACGCGCCGACGGAAACCCCATCGGCGCCGCGAGCCGCCTCAGCTGAAGCACTCTTTTTGAAGCTGAACTGACCGTCTTTCACGCCGACTTCGATTTTGGAGCCTGGCGGATACTTTCCGCTCAAAAGCTCCATCGCGAGTGGATTCTGAATATCGCGCTGAAAGACCCGCTTCATGGGCCGAGCTCCAAAATCTCGATCATACCCACGCTCCGATAGGAGTGCGACCGCATCCTTTGTGAGCGAGAAGCCCAAACCCTTCTCATGGAGCATTACCGCTAGCTTTTTCGCGTACTGCTCGATGATCGAGGAAAGCTGGGATTTCTCTAGGTGAGAGAAGATCACAATATCATCAATTCGGTTCAGAAACTCGGGGCGGAAATGCTGTCGCAATAAACCCAATACTCCCGCTTCGCGTTTTTGGTCATCTTTTTCTTCCAAGATGAGATGACTACCGATATTCGAAGTCATGATAATCATCGTGTTCGTAAAGTCGACGGTACGCCCTTGGCCGTCAGTGGCTCGTCCGTCATCAAAGATCTGTAAGAAAACGTTGAAGACGTCGGGATGCGCTTTTTCGATCTCATCCAGCAAGATAACCGAATAAGGACGGCGGCGAACTGCTTCGGTGAGCGCCCCACCCTCTTCGTATCCCACATATCCGGGAGGCGAACCGATCAAGCGAGATACAGAATGCTTCTCCATATATTCACTCATGTCGATTCGGACCATGGCCCGCTCGTCATCAAAGAGAAACTCTGCGAGGGCTTTTGCAGTTTCAGTCTTACCTACGCCGGTAGGTCCCAAGAATAAGAAGGTCCCTACGGGGCGGTGCTTCTCCTGCAGTCCCATTCTCGATCTGCGAACAGCGTTCGAGACCACGGCGAGAGCCTTATCTTGGCCCACAACCCGCTCACTCAGGCGTTTTTCCATCGTGATGAGTTTCGCCTGTTCCGCTTCCATCATTTTAGAGATGGGAATACCCGTCCAGCGCGCAACAACCTCCGCCACATCATTTTCCGTCACTTCTTGACGAAGAAGCGAGTTGCCTTTCGCTTTCGCGGTTTCTCGCTTCGTGGCTTCGTCCAATTCCTTTTGAAGCTGTGGAAGCTTTCCGTAGCGAAGTTCGGCGGCCTTCTCAAGATTCCCCTGCCGTTCAGCCACTTCAGACTCAAGACGAATGCGCTCCAGTTTTTCACGAAGTTCCTTCACGGCAGATACTTCCTTCTTCTCGCGCTCCCACTGCGCGTTGAACTCCGCGCTTTTCGCCTTCAAGCCTTTCAGCTCGTCCTCGATTTCAGTCAAACGATGGGTAGAGGCGGTATCCTTTTCCTTTTTCAGGGCCTGACGTTCAACCTCGAGCTGAAGAATCCGACGTTCAAGCTGATCAACCTGCTCGGGACGCGAGTCGATCTGAACACGAAGACGCGAGGAGGCCTCATCGACGAGATCGATCGCCTTATCCGGCAGAAACCGATCCGCAATGTAACGATTCGAAAGCATCGCTGCTGCAACGAGCGCCGAATCCCGGATCGCAACACCATGGTGAACCTCATAACGTTCGCGCAGGCCTCTCAAGATACTGATCGTATCCTCGACCGAAGGCTCCTTCACAAACACCGGTTGAAATCTGCGTTCGAGGGCAGCGTCCTTCTCGATCTTCGTCCTGTATTCATCGAGCGTGGTTGCACCAATGCATCGAAGCTCACCGCGGGAGAGTGCGGGCTTCAGCATATTTGAAGCATCCATGCTTCCCTCGGACGCTCCAGCACCCACCAAGGTGTGGATTTCGTCGATAAAAAGAATGATCTCACCATTCGCGGAAGTGACTTCCTTGATCACCGATTTTAAACGTTCCTCGAATTCGCCGCGAAACTTAGCGCCTGCGATGAGTGCTCCGAGATCTAGAACGAGGAGCCGTTTATTTTTCAGTCCTTCAGGAACGTCTCCACTCACAATCCTAGAGGCTAAGCCTTCAGCGATCGCCGTCTTTCCGACGCCCGGCTCCCCGATCAGGACCGGATTGTTTTTAGTACGTCGAGAGAGAACTTGGATCACTCGACGAATCTCTTCGTCGCGTCCGATGACTGGGTCTAATTTTTGATCACGCGAAGCCTGCGTGAGATCGCGACAATACTTCTCGAGCGCTCTATACTTATTTTCCGGATCTGCATCCTGAATGGGATTATTACCGCCTCTCACCTTTTTCATCGCGCTCTCCACTTTTTCTCGCGTTAATCCGTTTCCGGAAAATACCTTTGCAGAAAAGCTATCTTTCAACTGACTAGAAAACAGAGCGAGCAAGAAGTGCTCACCCGAAACATATTCGTCCTTCGTTTTTTTAGATTCGTCTTCCGCTAAAACCATGAGGCGATTGAGCGCGGTCGACCCGTAAATCTGCCCATCACCGCCTGACACCTTCGGGAATTTTGAAATTTCTGTCTCAAATGCCTGAATGAGACGGCTCAAGTCCACGCCACTCAACTGAATGATATTGGGAACAATTGCGCTTGGGCTTTCATCCTTCAAAAAAGCATGAAAGAGATGTTCAGGCTTTAGTTCCTGATTCTCGCGACGAATCGCTTCCGCTTGAGCGGACTGTAATGCTTCCTGTGCACTGGTGGTCAGCTTGTTTGCCATAAATGCCCAACTCTCCTCATAGGAAAGATGAGGCCTAGTCTCGATTCGTCAAGGTGACCGGAGGTCCGAATTGTAACTATCGGGAAGAACAGGTGTTTAACGCGATGCGATTCCTAGAATCCGCTTACTGAACGCACTTCCATCCTGCCTTCACAAGATTTCCACGCATTTTATCACGCGCACGCAGACAATGCTCATTTCCAAACGAACTATAGGCTGGAACGAGGGTCGCCTGCTCATTTTTCTCGTATCGAACCTCACACCCTCCGCCTTCGCCATCGTGAGTTCCAATGGACATCGTGCGAGTTTCCATACCATTCACACAAGTCACCAAGGCAAAAGGATCGTTCGGTTCCTTCTTTTTAGACTTAGGTTTTACGTCATCCGCGAGAGGTCGATTCGCTTCACTCAGGGCTGAAGATTGGGAAGACTGAATGGTCTTCTCCTCGTTCCCACTGTGATTTCGTTCGAGCGAGGAACACCCCGCCGCACTCAGCATGATCGAAAGAAAACAAAAATAAAGTCGAACACCCTTCATTTTAAAATCCCCATGGTCACACATTTACGCCTATAAGAAAAATTGAATGCGAAAAAACAACAAAAACCCAAATCGGTAACACGCGCGACCAAAGCGGTGAAAAAATCGACTGTCTAGTTCTTAACCAGTTTTCGAAAATTTTCTTGAAGGATTCCAACGGGAGTGTCCGAACAGCCACGGGAGAAAAGTGCTGAAAAACGGCTCTAGTCTTTGGATTTCAAAAAATTGAGTTGCGACTTGGCAAACCTAGCTCGGGTTTGATAACACCAGGGGATGAGTTTAAAACGAACGCCGGAACTACTGACTTTTTTTTCCACTTACCTTTTGGACTCTGATCCAGAACAAGACGTCGCAACTGTACGCACTTTCCTCAGCTCCCCACAGGCAGGAAAACGCGACTCTATTCTCGCCCAAGCGAAGTCGCTACTCACAAGCGATTCTCTCCCCCTGGACGAATTTGGGAGCGAAGCGAACCGCTGGTTTGGTAGCGAAGACGAGGCTCGTGAGTGGTTAACTTCGCTTGTGAGCACCCTCGAAGAAGGCTCATCTGACGCCACGTCGGGAGGGGACGCACCCGTAAAAGACAGTAATGGCACGGTCCTTTCGGAGGGCGATTCAGTCACCGTGATTAAAGACCTCAAGGTCAAGGGTGGATCCAGCGATTTAAAACGAGGCACGATGATTAAGAAAATTCACCTCATCGGCGACCCTGATAATATCGAATGCCGCGTGGACGGAAGTACGCTTGTCCTTAAGACCTGTTTTTTGAAGAAGGCGTAACCTTTTCAGACAGTCCGTACGAAGGGTTACCGTCTTTTAACCCTCGCTCAGCACTTTCTCAATCCGTCGATCAGGAATGAACCAGATGCAGGCGACGACTGCATAGAGTGCGTATCCGATCGCCCAGTGGAAAAAGCACATCCCAATTCCTAGAATATAAAGGACGAGTGAAATTTTTCCTTTAAAGTCATCTCGAACTGCGCTGGCTAGCTTCGAGTCCTTTCCATGATGACGGAGTAACGTCTGAACTAAGACGAAATACGCGAGACCTGAAAAGAGGAGAACAACTCCATAGACCGCTACCGCCACCTGAGGAAAACCGTTTTCACCCATCCACCCAGTCACAAACGGGATGAGTGATAGCCAAAAGAGCAAATGAAGGTTCGCCCAAAGGCTCGCTCCGCTCACCTTCTGAACCGCGTGAAAAAGATGATGGTGATTATTCCAATAGATCCCAACAAAAACAAAACTCAAAAGGTACGAGAAAAAACCGGCAAAAGAGGCTCAAGGTCACGCAGCTCATGTCCATGAGGGATCTTCAATTCCAAAACCATGATCGTGATGATGATCGCAATCACTCCGTCACTAAACGCTTCAAGTCGCCCTTTTCCCAATTTTCTTCCCCTCCATCTCAAGGTTTTAAAACGAACTCTGTAAATTTACCTGCGTGTAAAGTGTGAAGTCTGACTGCCTCGGCCAGACGGTCCGGCACACCCTGAATACGGCTCGCAAGCTTTTTAGCCGCCCAATAGTACTGGGTTCGCGACGGACTTCCGTTTGCAACCCGGGACGGAGAATAGAAAGACCAGACGTCCTCGTCGCCCCTCAGACATTCCAGAAATGCCTCTTCGATCAGGGCGTCGTTCTCAATACACCACCTCCACTCATCTTCTTCGTAGTAGTGGTGTAGTCTTGGATCGATTTCGGGAAATAGAACCTGCGAGAAGAGGGTCGCGATTCCCTCACTCACTAGATGTTCTTGGGCCGTAGCCCCGTCCAAATACTCGCGTCGAGAAATCTGGGATAACGGCTTCCCTAAATGCGCCCACACTTCGGGCGCGTGATCGCGATAAACGTGAGAAAGTTCATGCGCCGTCAAAGCACGCATATAATCAACACTCGATCCCGGAAGATCCACTCCAAATAGAACGGTGTGCGAGCCCGAATCATAGCGGGCAAATCCATCAAATTCTCCAAAACTCGGCATGAACACTAAGACACCGGGGAGCTCACTCCCAAATGCACGCTCCACCTGACCAACGGTCGCTTTCGAAATCTTCAGGTAAGCGTCGGCGTGAGCGGCTTGGTTCCGTGCATCAGCCGAGTTCATCCACCTTCGCGCGGATTTCGTGTTCATCTCCCAAGAACGCGCCAGGGGCTCTAAGAACTGGAATTCAGGGTTTTCGGAAAAGAGCTCGTATCCGTCGCGACGGCTTTGAATGGCTTCTTTAAAAGGAGTATATAAGTCGATCATTTTCATGCGAGCTGGCCGTAGTTTATGCGCGTCTCTTGCTCATAGACAAGGGCCCGCTAACCGAATACCTTCGAAGTCCCATGTATTTCGAAAGCACCCAAGGAATCGATGTCGAAGTAACGCCTGAATATGTCGCTGATCAATCAGATCCGGCAGCTTCGCAGTATATTTTCGCTTACCACATCACCATCACGAATCGGGGCCAGACGGAGGTGCAGCTCCAGCACCGCCACTGGATCATCACTGACGGAAAGGGCGAAGTTCGCGAGGTCAAAGGGCCCGGCGTGGTTGGCGAACAGCCTAAACTGAAGCCCGGAGAGGCGCATCGGTATTCGAGCTACTGTCCCCTCCCCACGCCGACGGGGAACATGCGCGGAAGCTTCCAGATGACCAATACGCTTGGAGCGAAGTTCGACGTCAAAATCCCACTTTTTTCCTCCGAAAAGGGTGAGTTTTTACACTCTTTCGAAGCTTATTCTTGACGATTTCAGCAGGCGGTTTAGCATGAAGAGATCAGGTGCGCTTCTCGTTTTCTCTCAGCTGTTTTTTTCTTCCTTACGATCCACTCCGCTCTCGCAGCGGACATCGTTCCCATTACTCAAATCGAGGATCTAAGACGGTCAGGGCTAGAATCCTATAAGGCTCGCGATTACGATTCTGCAGAGAGTAAATTCTTTAAAATCCTCTCGCTCGACTGGCGCGCTCCGGCGGCAACTTTCGCAACCGATTACTTAAAGAAAATCCTCAGAGATACCGACGCCGTCCGAACGGGCAAGAAAAAATTCGACCAGCTTGTCGAATCCGGCTCCATCCGCCCGAACCACTTCTCGCCTGAGCATGTCGGATTTTTCTCGGGTCTGAAACTCCCCGGGCATCTTGAGGAACACCTCTCGAACCTCCTGAAACTCGGAGGACTCATTGCCGCCCGCACTTCCTTAGTCGGCGTCATGATGAATGAAGCGGGTCTCACGGACCCGGCTGCCTATTTCGTTGATCAGGCGCAAGCACTCGGCGAGCGCGTTCAAAAGAAAGCGATTCGGGTCGAAAGAAAAATTGAAAGGGATAGACCGCTTCATTTCGTATTCTCGCGCGTACTCGAGAAATCAGAATACCCGACGATCGATGTGAATCAGATCAATTCGATCCCATTCTCAAAGCGCCTCGAAACAGCGGACGATGAAGTGGATGCTTTCGTCATCACTTCCTTCCACGAAACGAAGAAAATCTCGCGCCTGAAGCTTGCGTACCTCAACTTTCACGACAGTAACGCCATTCGGCTAGGCGACTCCTCTTCTCTACCGACTGGCATCTCCCGAAAAACGGCATCAGATCCGATTTATTTTTTGGGTTTTGAGGCTCAGTCGGACCCCACCCGCCGCATGAGCTATGGAGCAATGTATTCATTCATTTCGCGCCAAAAAAGCAGAGCAGAGCTGGACGCCTATACCGCTACATCCCATGTCCCGTCTCTCTGGCTATCGTGGTGGAATGCGCGCGACCTGGAGTTACGCATCCGCTATGACTATGCGCTCACGAAACATGGAGATTCACGGCTCGACCTTTCGCGGCGCACACACGGACCATCCATTCATCTCATCCGGGATTTTGGAGCGCGCGGGAGAGTACAATTTAGCCTCTCGCAAGCGACGAATGCAGGAGACTCTGATGGTCGAAGCGGGAATGAGTACGTCGCAAACCTCGATTACGTGACTCGAAACGAGAAAAATGGCCTCGAACCGAAGGTCGGCTTCGCCTACCGCCGGGATGTGGCCTTAAGCAGCAGCTACAACAGCGTCGGAACCGAAGTCCACGCAGGAACAGCCGCTCAAATCGGAAGCCGGACGGTCCTCGATTTCACGACGACGTTTCGATGGACGAAGTTTGCGCTGAGCCCAACCTCCCAGTCCGACACATTAAAAATTTTTGAACTCCGTGGTGTTTTCCCTATGGGATCGAGCCAACTTTCTTTCCTTGGGAACGCCATTTACGAAATGCAAGACTCCAATGTCTCAAGCGAAACCTATTCGCGTTGGGCCGTTGGTGGCGGCGTGACAGCGGCTTTTGACTGGTGATTTTTACAATCCTCTAAGTTAGCATCCTCTGATGCTACACTCCCGCGCCCTGAAAACCTTTCGCACCCAGCATCCGAAGCTCACCCGCATTCTCGCGCTATCGCTCGTATTTTTTACCGTCACGCGGCTTATCCTCTTTTTCTCTTCCTGGTCTTCGATGGGATTTTTCGAAAAAATCGGTGCGCTTGGCGTGGGCTTCTATTTTGATCTCGTCTTGATGGCGGTCATCTTATCGCCCTTTGCGATCCTGGGACTCATCGCACCGATTTCCCGGATTACCCCGTACATCAACGCGCGCCCGATCCGATGGTTCTGGCTCTCCGTTTACACATTCCTTCTCGCTTTCGTTTGTGTCAGCGAAGTCGTGTTCTGGTTCGAATTTCACACCCGAATGAATTTCATTGCAGTCGATTATCTCCTCTACACCCATGAAGTGATCGGGAACATCAAACAGTCCTATCCGATGCCGCTCATTTTCTCGGGTATCGGACTTGGGGCGATCATCATCAGCTTCTTCCTCACGCGAAAACCGCTCCACGTTCAGCCTCAGACGAACCGCCTGAAACAGATTCTCGCTTTCGCGACCGTGCTCGTCGTCTCTTACGTGGGCGCGAACATCGACCTGATGGATTGGTCGAAAAATGCGGTCTCGAACGAGATCTCCGGAAATGGTCTTGTAACTTTTTTCGCCGCCGTTCGAAGGAACGATCTCGATTACCTGAAGTTTTACGCGACTCAGGACCAGAAACAGAACGACGAGACCTTGAAAAAACTCGGCATTGATCGACCGATGCTGAGCGAATTTCAACCGACCAAGGGAACAGAAACGCCGAAATCGTTCGGACGTTTGCATTTAAAACGAAAGCCGAAGAACGTCGTCATGATTTCGGTTGAGAGCCTCTCAGGTAGCCTCGTCGGTCCGCGTGGAACTCTACCGAGCCTCACTCCCCGTCTGGATGCGCTCGCGAAAGAGAGCCTCGTTTTTGATCATTTTTTCGCAACCGGAACTCGTACCGTTCGAGGACTTGAAGCGCTCTCTCTCGGAATTCCGCCGATCCCCGGTCAATCCGTCGTTCGTCGCCCGAATAACGATAACCTGACCACGGTTGGGAATATCTTAAAGGATCACGGCATCGATCCGTTCTTCGTTTATGGCGGATACGGTTACTTCGACAATATGAATGCCTATTTCGATGCCAACCACTACCAAGTGATCGATCGAAATAACTTCCCGAAAGAAACCATTCCCTTTGAAAACATCTGGGGAGTCGCTGACGAAGCTCTCTACACGAACGCGATGACGAATTT
>CAYOJT010000031.1:0-5472 GCA_964404365.1 uncultured Bacteriovoracaceae bacterium | reverse complement strand
CGCCCTGCACGCGCATTCCTGAGTAACTATCAGACGCTCGGCTACTATAAGAACGACATCCTCACCGTGCTCATGCCTCAACGAAAAATCGAAGCCTACCGTGTCAATCCTCAGACGTACGTTTCGACTCCGATTCCGGTAGATCCAGTTCTTCTCAATGAAACAATCGCGTTCTATCAGACAGCGGCAGTTGCTTTCAAAAAGGGCGCGCTCAAGGATCAACGCCCTCGGGTGGCACAAAACCATTCCCACTGAAATCGCCTTCTCGCCGCAATGCGTGAGGAAGTTTCCTTGTAAGTTTCGACCGCTGAATTACAATGAGGTGGGAGAAATCGCATGCACGCAAATTTCGATATCACGCCAGGTTTTTTGAATAACGAAGCTGAATTCAAGGACCCGTTCTTTTCTCAATTTGAACTTCGCCCTATGCCTAAGCCGCTTGAACTGAGCGAAGGCGTGCAGAAACAATACAAGTTTCCGACCTTTTACACGAACGTCACCTGTTCGATGGGCGTTTTCTTTTGTGACTTCAAAAAAGCAAAATCAATTCTCCCCGATCCGGACATGACCCCGCTCAGTATGTTGAAAGGCCGCGCACTGGTTCTTCTCGGCTGTTACCAGTACCGGAGCGTCTACAACATCAAACCTTACAACGAAATCGCCATGACCATTCCCGTCTTCATGGGAAAAGGAATGAATCTACCGGTTGTACCGATGGTAGTTCCGAAGTTTAAGAACTTTGGCTACTACGTCTTCGGAATGCCCGTAACCTCAAAAGAGAATCAAATTCGCGGGAATAAAATCTGGGGACTTCCAAAAGTCACTCACACGATCGACATCACCCAAAAAGATGGGGTCGAAGAAACCATCGCACGCGAACCGGACGGCACGCCCTACTTCACTTTGAAAGTTCCCATGGTGGGAACTCCCACCCGGGTTCGTCAAAGCGCGAATATCTTCTCCAAGCTCGACGGGAATCTTTTAAAATCCCCGACCTGCTTTGAGGGTCAGTTTAAGATTCAGAAGTTCATGAAGCGTCTTTTTGAGCCAAAGATGGAGCCAGGAGAGACCTTCCCGAACTCGTGCCTCACGATTGTGAACACGCCTTCAGAGAAGATTCTCGCCTCACTCGACATCGATCCGCGCCCGTTCCAATTCAGGTATTCGGACCGTGTTTCGAGCATTTTCGACCTGCCCACGCAGTTCTAAAGGCCTATAAACGAGTTCACGCTCGATCGACCGCAAACGGGTCCAAAGCTTGACGCATCAAGTCAATCGTTGTAATAACAAGCCCTTATGGTTGTTGTTGGAGCCCGTACTTTCTGCGTTGGGTTAGTCCTCTCTCTCCTTACTCTGCCCGCACGGGCCGATGATCCGACCTCTTTTACTTTCACGCGATTGAAGGCGAGCCCGAAGAATTTCTCCGCTCCCTTCATCACTGCACTTGGAAACCTGAGAGAAACCACGCCCGAAGGCGCGACCAAATCCAGCTGGCAGTCTCGCATCGACACCTTGATGACGAGTGCTTACGTGAAGCCCAAAATCACAAAAGAAGTATTTCAAAAACAAACTCACACCGAAGCGATCGATCGCGCCTATGCCTTCATTCAGGCGAACGCGGACGCTTTCGACGTGGAAGAAAAGAAATATAAGATTCCTCGCGCCGCGATCGCGAGTCTTTTCTGGATTGAGACGAAACTTGGAACCTACACAGGAAAACATCCTGTCGTAGAGGTTTTTTTCGCTCTCTCAAGCTGCGACCATAGCGATCGTGTAGAGAGCGTATTTCAAGTCATCCGTTCAAAACCCGAACTCTTCGTCGATGAAGTCACGAAACTGTCTGACGCCGACCTCCTGAAAAAAATCAGGGCTCGCGCTCTAAAAAAAGTTGAGTGGGCACTCGGCGAACTCAAAGCGCTCGATCTCCTCTATCAGGAAGACTTACGTCTAGGAGCAGAAAGCACGCGGGATGTTTTTTCGTGGAAAGGTTCATTTGCAGGCGCGTTTGGGATCGGTCAATTTCTCCCAAGCTCCTACCGCGCCTATGCGGTGAGTGCGAAGAATGGACAACCCGATCTCTTTAATCCAGCCGATGCGATTCTAAGCACTGGGAGATTTCTATCTGCCCAATGGGGCGCCTCAGCGTCCGCGCGATCTCAAGCACTCATGCAGTACAATCCCCTGAAGGCGTACGGTGAGTCGATCTTGGAAATCACAAAAGGCGTAGAAGAAAAGCTCGCAGTCGCGAAAAACGGGCATGCCGCACTTACGGCAGAGCTTTAATTTCGAATATCAATCGTCGTCCTTCTCGCCCGCTTCTTCTCCACCGCCCTCTCCAGCCTCTTCTCCTTGCGCAGTGCCGGCTGCACCTAGAGTACCCGTCGCACGAATTTCAGAGTGTCGAATCATTCCGCCCAAATTTGCAGCATAACCGAGGGCGCCGGTATTGACTGTCAGAACAATGAGCGTAAGCACGGGCACAAACCTTAAAACTGCCCGATAGTTCGGAAGTCTCGCTTCAAGGCGACTTGCGAAAAAACCAACGAGAGCAAAACCCGCACTCATCATGGTCACAACGAGCGCAAACTCTGCCGCCTCCTCGTGAGATTCAATAAGGGCCTCTGAAACGCCGGCTACGTGTTCAACGACATGTTCCGCAGGCTCACCCGTCCAGAACACGGGTAATGTAATGAGGGCGACCCCAATGAGAAAACCGTAGGCTGCACGCAGCATGCGGTCATTCTTTGACCATCGTGCATAAAGAATTGCGAATAGCGCGATGGGTACGCCGAGGACTGGGACGTGATTCAAAATCAAGTGAAGGTGTGCTCCGTTCATACTGGGTCTCCTGTGAAAATGGGTTCATAAAAAGCGTTAAAACTAACCTCAGTTTCCGCATTTTCATTCGATTAATCGATCGAACGAATGTTCGATTCGGGAATAGACAAGTGTATTCAAGACGTTGGAAAGGTGGCATTTGACGTTTGTAGCACGCAGATTTAACCTGACGCCATGAATCGTCTCTTTAACCAGTACGAACGCCGTATCTTTCTCTTCCTCTTACTGGCTGTAGGGATCGGTGCACTCATCGACATTCGTAATGATTATGGACAGGGAAGCAGCTCCCGTCACATCCTGATCGAAGCTGCGATTGCCTTCTTATCTTTAGCCGGCGCATTGCGCCTTTGGTTGAACTACCTTGCTGCAAAAAAAGAAGTTCTAGATCTGACTCAGGATCTGAAGATCAGCACAGCCGAAGTCACGCGCTGGAAAGAGGAGTCGAAAAAACATGTCGAGGGACTGTCCGCAGTCATCGATGCGCAGCTCGTTCGATGGGGACTCACCTCTTCTGAAAAAGAGGTAGCTCTTCTCCTCTTGAAAGGGCTGAGCCACAAGGAGATAGCCTCCATTCGAAACACATCCGAAGGGAGCGCGCGACAACAGGCGCTTTCCGTCTATCAAAAATCAAAGCTATCGGGCCGCTCTGAACTATCGGCGTTCTTTCTCGAAGACTTGCTCACGCCCGTAAAATAATTAATTGGATTCGCTTCGGATTTCGCTATGTCGAATCTGACCACCCAAGTAAGCAACACGTGCAAGTACTGTCGCGTTCAAAAACAAGACGACCAGAAGCGAGTTCAAAATCAGGTTTCGGTATCGAGCCCATTTCTCAGCCCGATTCACCACCATCGCAAGAACTGCGAGCGCAACTGAAATTCCCGTCGCAACAAGCCCGAGCTCTCCCGCCTCTTCATGCGGATGAATCAACGCCTCGGTAATTCCGGGAATACCATCTATCGCCTTTTCAGCGGGCTCGCCCGTGAGATAAGTCACGAGCGCACATACGCCAATGACGAATAAGAATACAAACGTCGCGCTCATCATCTGCTCATTGTTCTTCCGCTTGGCGTAGAGGAGTGAAACCAGCGCAATCGGGATTCCGACAACCGGGATATGATTCAAAAATAAATGCAGGTGTTCTAAGCTCATCATTTTTATCCTTTTGAAATCGCACGACCGGCCACACGACCCGTCAGCACGCAGCCGCCTAAAAACGTTCCTTCGAGTGAACTTACTCCGTGAATACCACCACCGCCAAAGCCTGCTGCCTCCCCGACTGCGTAGAGCCCAGGAATCACAGAGCCATCGGCGCGTAAGACGCGAGAATTAAGATCAGTTTGAATGCCGCCTAAAGACTTCCGGGACAAGATGAATTCGCGAATCGCGATCAACGGAAACGCCTTCTCATCTAAGATGCGCTGAAAATCACAGACGCGGATGCGATCACCGCGGTAATTCCTGAAGTTCGCGATCCACCGGAGCTGTTCGTCGTTGTGGTAAGCTTTCCCACGGCTAATTTGATCATCGTAGGCGCGAATATCGGCTTCCATTCGTGTGCGATCGATCTTCATTCCATCCAAGGATCGCTCATCCATCTTATTCATAAGTTCGTTCAGCGAACTTGCGACAACAATATCCTCGGGACACTCGTTGATCAGGCGATCCACGAGCTGGTGATTTCCAAACAGAACATTCTGGACGAGTAACCGTTTATTTTTCGTGCGAAACGCCGTCATGTAATCGCTACCCGAAACGGCGATTTCTTTTACGGCGATTTTCCGATTCATGACTTGCCACGAGTACTGGCCAGGCTGTTTCGTGATCGTCTCAACGAGGAATCGGCCATCTGTGTTATAGAGCAACGGAATCGGTCCGATTCGCTCCCCTTTCGCATTCATCCAAAGCGCTGAACGCGGCGGCACCAAGCTAATCCCGTCGTTCGGACGGCGCTTGAGCGGATGGTGAATCCCAGCTGCGTAATGCCACTGTTTATCGAGGTGAGTAAGATTCGCACCGGTAGCCTTCGCCGCCTGGTCGTGAAGCATTCCATCTGAGTGGGGGTAGCCGCCGTTTAGAATGATTTTCGGCGGTTTTCCCCAAGGTTTATACCAGTTTTCGCGAAGCTTCGATAAATCTCCACCACAAATCCCGCCCGAAGCCACCACAACGTGTTCTCCGCGAGCTCGGTACTCCCCTCCGCCATTCATTTTCTTTCCATGAACTCCGACGACCCGGCCGCCTTCCACATCAAATCCGGAAACTTCGTGTTCAAAGAGAACCTGTAGATTTTTCCGTTTCGGATGCCTTTCGATCGCGGAAAGAAGTTTAGCGATGATTTCAGATCCTGTTCCCCAGGTCACATGCCAGCGAGGGACCGTGTTTCCAGGGCGATGGAGCCCGCGCTCCGGCCAATTCAAAATGGGGAGAAACGTGATCTTTTTAGAGTCGAGAAAATCGAAGATATATTCGCGAGAATTCTCACAGTAAAATCGCGCCCACGCTTTCGGCCAGTGATCTGCCTCACCAAATTCCGCAACCGAGGCCCAATCCTTGTACGCAAGATCCGGTGAGTCCTGGATCTTGAGCCGCTTCTGATGAGGAGTGCCGATCATGTGAACGCCGCCGAAGGAC
>CAYOJT010000030.1:0-15209 GCA_964404365.1 uncultured Bacteriovoracaceae bacterium | reverse complement strand
TGAACGGCGTCAGTAGTAACCTTCATCGCCATATCGGCTGCGAAAGCTTTACACATAGCCGCGTACTTTGTATTTCTTTCGCCCGAATCGATGACTGAAGCCGCTTTCCAGACCAATAAGCGCGCAGCCTCAATGTTCATCGCCATCTCAGCGATCATAAAAGACACGGCCTGATAAGAAGCGATCGGCTGACCGAAAGTTTTTCGTTCCAAAGAATATTTCACAGCTTCATCCATCGCGCGCTTCGAAAGTCCGACAGCACCCGCCGCAACAGCGGGACGAGTGTGGTCAAACGCCGACATCGCGATTTTGAATCCCTGACCTTCTTCACCTAAACGATAGCGAGAAGGCACGCGGACGTTCTCAAATGTAATTCCGCGAGTGTCAGAAGCGCGCTGACCCATGTTCCATTCTTTTTTCCCGACTGTGATGCCCTTCGTGTTCGCAGGAACCACAAATCCCGTCATCCCTTTATGTTTCAAGGCGGGATCCGTGTACGCGAGAACGAAGTACCAGGACGCAACCGAAGCATTCGTAATCCACATCTTCGATCCGTTAATGATGTAATCGTCGCCATCTTTCTTAGCGGTCGTGCGAATCCCGGAAACATCGGAGCCTGCGCCCGGTTCTGTCACGCAGTACGCGGCGAATTTTGGTTCGGCGGTGAGTTGCCCTAAAAATTCTTTTTTCTGAGCGTCGTTACCCGCAACGATCACGGGTGCCGCAGCGAGAGTGTTCGCTTCCATCGCTGTACAAATCCCCGTACAGCCGTAAGCCATCTCCTCGGTGATGATACAACCTTCTAAAACCCCAAGACCCAACCCACCGTAATCGGCCGGAATGTGGGTGTTCATCAGCCCCAGTTCCCACGCCTTTTGAGCAATGGCTTTTGGATATTCCCCAGTCTTGTCATGGTGTTCCGCCTTCGGGATGATCTCCTCTTTGCAGAATTTACGGGCAAGTTCTTGGAGCTGCTTTTGGTCGTCGGTCAGTGTAAAGTCGATCATATATATAGAGTCTAAAGGCAGCCGCCCGAGTCTGCAAACAAGCACTACGGAACGGACCCCTCTCGACTGACGAAAGCCGCAAATGAAACGCTCGACCCGCAAAGCCAAGATCCGAAATAACCGCCAAAAATTCGCCGCTGATAAAGACGAGCGATATGAGCGGCTTGAAAAGCGCCTGACGAAAGAACACCCCGCGCTTGCCGACTTCGATCAGGTTTGGCGCGCGCTCATGACGACACCGATTCACCTCGATAGCGCGCTCTCAAAACTCACTCCGAAGAAGAAATCGATTTTAGCCCAGATCATTCCGCGGATTCTCGCGCAACCGGCGTCGCTAGCAGAACATTACGGAATCGGCACAAAAGAAGGCGCTCCCTGGAGCCTCTCAACCGTAGAAAAAGCAAATTGGCGTCCTGCGCGCCTCATCGCTGAACAAATGATCGCACGCTTGGATCAAGGTTTAACGACGCCACCTGCGACCGAAGCGGACTTTCCACCTGAGTGGATCGAAGAATGGCAGAAGGAGTGGGGCAAGAACGCAACCCATCACCTAGCGGAAACGCTCGCGCTTCCTCCACCGCTCGGAATGCGCCTGACCCGATCACTCGAACGAAAAGAAGCGGTTCAGGAACTTTCCCAAAAAGAACAAATTCCAGTCAAAGTCACGCCTTCTGAAATTTCGCCCGTAGGTATCCGCTTAGCCTCTTATGCGCGCGTGATGCAAACCGCGCTTTTTCTTGAAGGTAAACTAGAGATCCAGGACGAAGGCAGTCAAGTGATGGCGCTTTTTGCACTCGATCCGAAGAGTGCGCTCTCTCAGTTGACGAAGCTTCCGAACGAACCTAAGCGCAGCGAGGTGACCACACTTCCGAAAATTCCGCCTCTCACTGTGATCGATGCGTGCGCGGGTGCGGGAGGCAAGACGCTTGCGCTTGCGGATCTCCTGGCGAATAAGGGCCGAGTCTACAGCTACGATATCTTCCAATCGAAAGTCGATGCGCTGAAGCGTCGCGCGCAGAAGGCAGGCCTCACCAACGTCCAGGGTCGAAAGATCACGGAAGGGAAGGAGTTGGAGGAGATCGAAAAGTTCAAAAAGACGGCAGATGTCGTTCTAGTCGACGCTCCTTGCAGTGGACTGGGTGTTCTGAAGCGAAACCCCGATATTAAATGGCGAACGAAGCCCTCTTCGCTCAGTGATTTGCCGACTCTTCAAACTCGACTCCTCGATATTTACTCGGAGCTTGTAAAACCCGGAGGACGATTGGTGTACGGGACCTGCACCTTCCGAAAAGAAGAGACTCTCGAAATCGTCGAAAAATTTGGGGCCGCCCACTCGAATTGGAAACCGATGGGTGGGGGATACCTCGGACCAGGGTCTACGGATGGTTTCTATATGTTCGCCTGGGAGCGAAAAGAGTGATTCGAATCGTCTGGGCACTCCTGAAGCCTGCTCTTTTCCTCTTCGACGCTGAAACCGTCCACGAGTGGACCGTCAGGCTCATTGGATTTCTTGGACGCCGAAGATGGGGTCGCGTGTTGCTTTCGCTCGTTTCCGGAACGCGAAACCTGTCCACTCAGGGTTATGGACGGAAAGATAACCGTGAAACCATCCAAGCATTTTCCTTCGGCATGCCCTTTCGGACTCGCGTCGGCTTAGCGGCCGGCTTCGATAAGAATGGTGAAATGATCGAAGCACTCCCAAGCCTAGGATTCGGTTTTGTCGAAGTGGGGACGGTGACTCCGAGACCCCAGTACGGGAATCCAAAACCCAGGCTCTTTCGGAAACCCAACGAAAAACTCATCTTTAACCGCATGGGTTTTAATGGGAAAGGGGCGGAATTTGTTTCAACGCGCGTTCGGGAGGCAAGATTTTCCGGTGCTCTGCCCGTGCATTTTCGGATCGGTTTAAACATTGGTAAAAACAAGGCAACCCCAGACTCCGATGCACATCTGGATTACGCCGAAGCGCTCAAGCCTTTCCAAAATCTCGTCGACTACGTTGTCGTGAATCTTTCTTCTCCCAATACGCCGGGTCTTCGCGCCCTTCAGGCGGCAGAGCCCTTACAAAAGATTCTAAAAGCGGTTTACGAAGTGCTAGGTGACTGGTCGATTCGCCCTCCGGTGCTCGTGAAGCTCGCTCCTGAACTCTCGGATGAGCATTTAGAAGGGATCCTTCAGGCCGCCGAAGTGTCCGGCGCATCTGGATTTGTTCTCTCCAATACCTGGGCAGGGGAGTGGCGGGGAAAAAATGCGGAACAAACATTCAGCGGTGGTTGGAGTGGGTCGATTCTCACCGATCCAGCGTCGAGAATCTTAGAGCGAGCGAGAAAGAAGACGAAGCTTCCACTCATCTCAGTCGGTGGAATTCTTAATATTTATGAAGCGAAGCGGCGAATTCACCTTGGAGCGGACCTAATTCAAGTCTACACAGGATGGATTTATGGTGGACCGACCTTCGCTCGCGAGCTCTCGGACGCCCTTTCAGAACTTCCGAAGAGACCTGATACCCGTCCGTTGAACCTTCCTTCGTAAGCGGGAATTTCTTTTTCCGATTCCTGATTTCACCCGAGTGCTCGGCAAAATTTTCTCCGCCGATCTCCATTCAATTCGATCAAATTTCCGCACAACCAGGGACGGTGGCCGAACGACTCTGCGAATGGAGAGTGAAAAAACTGAGTTATATTGAGTATCTACAGCGATAAAAATAGAAGGGGGGAGAGAGCGGTAGAAAAGCAGGGAATGGAGGAGCTCAAAAAGCAAAGGCCCCGAACCGAAGTTCGAGGCCTTTACTAATCTTCAAAAAAGAAAAAGTTACTTCTTCTTTTTCTTAGCGGTTTTTTTCTTAGCAGTCTTCTTCTTGGATGCTTTTTTCTTAGCCATCGTAGTTTCCTCCGTTAACGGTACTCAATGAGTGAGTACCTACAAACAATGTTACCCCGTTCCATCACGAGTGCAAGTATCGAAAGCATTTTTTTTCATTTTTTTGATTTTTTTCTTGCCAGGTTTTTTTTCTAAAAGTGCGATGAAGAGAGTGTGACGAAAACAAACGAGCCAACTCGAGTGATTCCACCGCTCGAACCGAAGGAAAGAGAGAAGCGAAGACGCGAAAGGATCGCGATCTTAAGTCTTCTGATCCTTTTCCTCGTCTTGATGGTCATCGAATTCCGAATTTCGAAGGTCTCGAGCACCCTTCCGTTCGTGAACTCGATCTTTTTCTTCGGGCTAGTGAACCTGAACATCATTATTCTGATCACCCTCCTCTGGCTCGTCTTCCGAAACATCGGAAAGCTCTTTTTAGAGCGAAGAAGAAACGTTTTGGGTTCGCGTCTGAAGACGAAGCTAGTCATCGCCTTCCTTTCGTTTTCGATTATTCCGACGCTCGTTTTGTTCGTAATTTCGGCTCTGTATATTAACACGACATTCGACAAGTGGTTTTCGATTAAGATTCAGAACACCCTCCAAACGGCGCTGGATATCACGCGAATTTACTATCGCGGTACCGATCAGCAGACGAATCACTTTGCTGAACGGATTTCAAAAGGGGTGGCCACTCGGGTTGCTTCTCGGCATTTCACCGCGGCAGGCCTGAAAGACTACCTGGATTCACAGCGCGATATGATGGGCCTCGATTTTATCGAGTTTTATTCGGATCCACTCGAGGACAGGGTTCTTTCTGAGCGATCGGATGAAGATTTCCAAGTCTATGCTCCTCGGATCCCACTCGATATGTTGGATGCAGCCCTGGCCGGCCAGTCGGGAACTGACGTTCACCACGCCGGAAATGGGGACTTAGTTCGCGCGATCGTGCCGGTAAAGCTCTCTTCAGGCGTCATTGTAGGGGCGATCGTCGTTTCTCGGTACCTTTCGGTCACCATCGTCGATAAAGTCGATGAGATCTCAAGCGTTTTCGAGGATTACCGCGATATCAACCCGTTGAAGTATCCGGTCAAGACGGCTTACTTCCTCATTCTGATCATGATCACCCTGGTGATTATCATGGTGGCTATCTGGATCGGTCTCTACCTCTCACGAGAGCTCACCGTTCCGGTCGAGCGCCTGGTTCTCGGGGCTCAGGCCGTCGGTGCTGGAAACCTCGATATTATCATTCAGGGGAGCGGCCAGGACGAAATTGCCGTGCTGGTGGATTCCTTTAATAAGATGACCCGCGATTTGAAAGATAATCGTGAACGACTCACAGAGACCACAAAAGACCTCGAGCGTCGGAAAATTCAGCTGGAAGCGATCCTAGCGAACGTCGGAACGGGCGTTATCGCCGTGGACCAGGATGGAAAGATCACGACATTCAACCGCGCGGCTTCCCAGCTCCTCGAAATCCCGCCGGAGCGGGCGCAGGGAAAGAATTTCCGAGAAATCCTAGTGGAGTCGCTCGATAGTCTCCTCGACGTCTTTGAACGCACGTTAGCGCCCTCTCAGGTGCCTTCACGTGCGCCCGAGGTCACGCAGCTCAATCTGAAGCTCAGAGGAGCCGTAAAATCGATTGCAGCGATTGCTACACGCATCCCCACAGGCGCAGTGATCGTGATCGACGACATGACTTTCTTGATCAAAGGGCAACGGGAGATGGCCTGGCGAGAAGTGGCTCGACGGATCGCTCACGAAATCAAGAACCCGCTCACGCCGATTAAACTCTCCGCACAACGATTACAGCGCCGTTTGGGCGACCTAGCAGGGAAAGAGGGGCAGCTCCTTAAGGAATGCACCGACACCATCATTCAACAGTCGGATGAACTGAAAGAGATGGTGAATGAGTTCTCGAACTTTGCACGGATGCCGGAAGTTCAGGTGAGTGCGAACTCACTCCGAGAGGTGATTTTGGAAGTTTTGAAGCTTTATCAGCAAGCCCATGGGGAAATCCGGTTTGAGACAAGGTTTGACGAGAGTTTGCCACCCTTTGAATTCGACGCGGATCAATTGAAGCGCGTGCTCATCAACCTCTTTGACAATGCTGTCTCCGCAGTCCGCGCCAGCCCTAAAAAAGAGAAGAAAATCGAAATCGCGACGCATTATCACTCAGAGCTGAAGATAGCTGTGATCGACTTTAAGGACTCTGGAACAGGAATGAGTGAGGACGTGAAGGAGCGCGTATTCGAACCTTATTTCTCAACTAAAGCTGAAGGTACGGGCCTCGGTCTCGCTATTGCAAAACGCATCATCAGCGACCATCATGGGTTCATCCGCGTCCAATCGACGCCAGGCGAAGGGACACAGTTCGTCATCGAACTCCCAACCGTCTCGAAACCTAAACTCGAGAAATAATTCTCGGGTCGCAACCGAGAATTATTTCTCAATAGGATTCTCAATGTCCCGTTCAGTGCTCATCATCGACGACGAAGCAGCCATTCGCCAGACTTTGGAAGCTGCCTTGACCGATGAAGGCTACAAGGTGAAGACAGCAGCAAGCGGGAAGCTTGGACTGGAATCCTTAAAGAATGACCTCTCCGACCTCGTGATCCTGGATATCTGGATGCCTGAGCTGGATGGGATCGAGACCTTGAAAATCATCAAATCCGAATGGCCTGAACTTCCGGTCATCATGATGTCGGGTCACGGTACGATTGAGACTGCCGTGAAGGCGACGAAACTCGGTGCATTCGATTTCTTAGAAAAACCACCGTCGCTCGAACGCCTCTTGGTTTTAATTCAAAATGCAGCCGGGGTTCAGGACCTCGTGCGCGAGAACCAAGCGCTCCGAAAACAAATTAAACGCTCTCGAACGCTGATTGGTGAGAGCCCAGCGATTAAACACATTCAAGAACTCGTGAAGCGGGTTGCGCCGACGACAGGCTCGGTGATTATCACGGGCGAAAATGGAACCGGAAAAGAGCTCGTTGCCCATGCGATTCATGCCCTTTCATCACGATTCACAAAACCGTTTATCGAAGTGAACTGCGCAGCTATTCCCGAAGAGCTCATCGAGTCGGAGCTGTTCGGTCACGAAAAGGGTGCTTTCACAGGCGCGACTCAGCTGCGACGAGGAAAATTTGACCTCGCTCACGGCGGAACGATCTTTTTAGATGAAATCGCCGACATGTCGCTGAAGACCCAAGCGAAAGTTCTTCGGATTCTCCAGGAACAAAAATTCGAGCGAGTCGGCGGAACGCAGACGATTTCTGTCGATGTGCGAGTAGTCGCCGCGACCAATAAGGATTTGAAGGCCGAGATTCAAAAAGGGACCTTCCGTGAGGACCTTTTCTATCGCTTGAACGTTGTTCCGTTTGTGGTGCCACCTCTTCGAGACCGAAAAGAGGATATCCCCCTCTTGACCGAACATTTTTTGAAAGAGTTTGCTACCACCCATGGGCGGAAACTCCGGACCTTGAAACCCGACTCGATCGAGCTCCTCATGGCCTACCCTTGGCCCGGGAACGTGCGCGAACTCAAGAATCTGATCGAACGTCTGATGATTCTGACCACCGAAGCTCAAGAAGGTGCTCCAATTGCTCCGAACGATCTGATGATTCATCTCCAAGTGGATTCTTTTAGCGCCGCCGTGGGGGGGCACCACACGGAGGACGCAAAAAATCTTGCGATGTCAGCGCGAAACTTACGAGACGCTCGTTCGGAATTCGAAAAGGAATTCATTCTGAAAACACTGAAAGAAAATGACTGGAATGTGTCTAAGGCTTCTTCAGTCCTCGGAATTGAAAGATCCCACTTGCACAAAAAGATGAAGTCGTACGGCATCGAGCACGAAGATTGAGAAGAGGCATGCGTAAATTTCTGATTTTCTCATTGTTCTTCTTAGTCTCAAATCCTGTGTTGGCCGGGGAACCCGTCGAGCTCCTGAATCGCGTAACTTGTACGCTTCATTCGGAGTCCCGCGAGATCGAGATTGTTGCGAACGATGCCGGTCATGGCGTCAATTACATCATCGCTGGAAAGACCCAGGAGATCGGATCCTGTCGATCGAACAAGAAAAAGTGTCGGGAGATCTTCGAGCGCTTAAAAGCGAAGCTGGTTCGGTCAGGGTTTAAATGTGAGACCTGACGACTGCCCAAGCTTCTTTCAGAATTAATGCGCATTGTTAAGTACATGATATTATTGCGTATAAATTAAGATTTTCTCCGCATGACGCGAGTCCGTGCGATTATGGGCGCTCTATTATATAGGTAGAGGCCAAATGGCAGAGAAAATCACACCTCGAGAACAAGACTTTTCCCAATGGTATCAGGACGTAGTCCTTCAGGCGAAACTCGCCGATTATAGCCCCGTCAAAGGCTGCATGGTCATTCGCGCAAATGGCTATTCGATCTGGGAAAAGATCCAACAGGATTTAGATCGCCGGATCAAAGAATCTGGCGCGCGAAATTACTACTTCCCGTTTTTCATCCCTGAGTCCTTCTTGAAGAAGGAAGCAGAACACGTCGAGGGGTTCGCGCCTGAACTCGCAGTCGTTACTCACGCGGGTGGAAAAAAATTAGAGGAAAATCTCGTTGCGCGGCCGACCTCCGAGACGATCATCAATTCGATGTTCGCAAAGTGGATCCAATCCTACCGCGATTTGCCCCTCATGATTAACCAGTGGGCAAACGTCGTTCGTTGGGAAATGCGTACGCGCTTGTTCCTTCGAACCACTGAATTTTTATGGCAAGAAGGCCACACCTGTCACGCCACTCCCGAAGAGGCGGAACAAGAAACCCGCACGATGCTGAAGGTGTACCAGGACTTCGCAGAGGAAGTGCTCGCAATGCCGGTCATCGCAGGCCGAAAAAGCGAAAGTGAGCGATTCGCAGGAGCACTTCGAACCTATTCGATCGAAGCGATGATGCAAGACAAGAAGGCCCTCCAGGCCGGAACGTCTCACAACCTCTCAACGAACTTCGCGAAAGCCTTTGAAACGAAGTTCTTGGATAAGGACTCCACCCAGAAATTCGTCCATCAGACATCCTGGGGAGTATCCACCCGCTTAATCGGCGGAATGGTCATGACCCATTCGGATGACAAAGGTCTCGTCCTTCCTCCGCGTCTGGCTTACACGCACGTCGTGATCGTTCCGATCATGGCGAAAGCGGACACGAAACAAAAAGTCCTGGATGCGGCACACGCGCTCGCAAAAGCGATTCGTGAGGTGAAGCATGATCTTCCGTATACGATCGGCGTTCAGGTCGATGACGACGAAACGAAACAGCCAGGCTGGAAATTCCATGAGCACGAACTTGTTGGAACGCCGATTCGGATCGAGCTGGGTCCTCGCGACCTTGAGAAGAATACGATCGTGATGACTCGAAGGGATCTGAGCCAGAAGGAATTCGTTCCGGTGGGAGAAGCGCCTGCGAAGGTGGCTTCGGATCTCAAGAAAATGCAAAAAGACCTCCTCGAGAAAGCTCGCGCCATTCGTGATCAGAACACGTTTGAAGTTTCCTCCTACGATGAATTCAAATCGAAGCTCGAAAAGGGTGGATTTTTCGTCGCGGCATGGAGTCCAAATGCCGAGAACGAGAAAAAAATTAAGGAAGAAACAAAGGCAACCATTCGGTGCTACCTCCTCGACTCTGATTTTCAACCGAAGAAAACAGACAAACCTTGTTTCTTGACCGGTCAAAGAGGCGATAATGTGCTCGCCATTTTTGCGAGAGCCTATTAACCGCGAAGGGCGCCGATCATGCGTATCTTGAAACGAAAGCTGAAGCCTGCTGCCGAAAAAAAGACCGAGAAGAAACTTTCTAAGCCGGTCCCGGCGAAGAAGCCGACCGAGTTGATTGTGGCGCTCGATTTTTCGAATTCCGCTCAAGCGCTCAAGATCATCGCGGAGTTAAAAGGTCTTCCGCTGATTTATAAAATCGGCTCCGAGCTTTTCTTAGCTGAAGGTCCGAAGTGGGTAAAAGATCGCGTGAAAGAGGGTGCTCGGATCTTCTTAGATCTGAAATTCCATGACATCCCAAACACCGTATCTAAAGCGGCAGCTCTCGCTCAGGAACTCGGCGTTGAAATGTTCACGGTTCATCTCGTCGGCGGCCCTAAAATGATTCAGGCGGTTCGCGACGAAATGGAGAAGAAATCAAAGTCCCTCGGAATGCCAAAAATTCTAGGAGTTTCGGTATTAACGAGTTTCGATCAGCCGACTTGGGATGAGGTGAGCTTCGCCGTTTCTGAAAAATCTTCGAAAATCGAGGGCTCCGTAAAGCGCCTGGTAGTTCAAGCCCGTTACTGGGGAGTGGATGGAGTCGTCTGTAGTCCGCACGAACTCAAAACTGTTCATGCCGCTGATCCGATTCTCTATACGGTCGTTCCAGGAGTTCGTCCTAAGGGATCGAAGGCGGGCGACCAAGCACGAGTCATGACACCGAAACAGGCTGCCACACTCGGGGCCTCTGCCATCGTCGTAGGCCGTCCCATTACGGAATCGAAAACGCCACGCGCGGTTGTTGAAAAAATCCTAAGCGAGCTCACGACACCGGTTGGAATGCCGACGAAGAGCTGATCGAGGAAAAATGTCGAATTTAATTACCGTTCGTAATCCTCATTCGGTCTTAGCGGCGCTCAAGACGCGCCCTGAAGATGTCGTTCGTGTTGCGCTCCCCAATCAAATTGAAAAATCTGGAGACGAGGCGTGGAAGCTGGTCTGGGAACAAGCGAAACGTCACAAGGTTCAGATCGTGTCTGGAACATCAAGTGATGCCCGAAACCGCGAAAAGAGTTTTGAAGGCGGGAGAGCGTCTGTAGCGGAGGCCCAAATCAAGCCGAAGCCGCCTGTATCGGCAGAAGAACTCTTCAGCGATGCTCAGGATAGAAAAGACGGAAAAGGCATTTGGATTGCGCTCGATTCGCTTCAGGATCCCCATAACGTGGGAGCGATTTTCCGTGCAGCCTCCTTTTTTGGAATTGAAGGCATCCTGATGACATCGGAGCGCTCAGCCCCGCTCACAAGCGCTGTTTACGATGTTTCGTGTGGAGGTGTGGAGTACGTTCCTCACACGGAGCAGGTCAACCTTCAGCGCGCCTTTGAAGTAGCAAAAGACTCAGGCCTCTGGATTTTAGGGACGAGCGAACACGCGAAGGAGTCCTACCTGAAGCTTGAGCGTGATCGTCCGTGGCTCGTCGTTTTCGGAAACGAAGAAAAAGGCATGCGAAGGCTCACAGAAGAATCCTGTGATGTACTTACAGCAGTTCCGCCGATGGGTGATGTAACGAGCCTGAACGTTTCAGTTGCCGCGGGTGTTGTCCTGAGCAGGCTTCAAAGCCTCGGGTGAGCCATAATCTTTCCAGACCGTGACCCCACCTTCTTCAGAAACCTGATCGAACTTCCATTTAACGGCATTTACGGTTTGATTTTCGCGCCTTCCGACTCGGTAAGGTTCAAAGACGTGCGCTGCACCGGTTTGGTCTTTGAGTTGAAGTCGGAAAGTTTGGCTCTCGAGCGTTGAATTCGTGACTGGGTTTGCGTTTTCCAGCCCGAAAATCATTTTCTTACCGATCCAAGGACACGGAACCTTAAAGCTCGTTCCTTGTTCGCTATTTTCTGGATCCATGACACCGGCCCAGTATTTCGTCACTCCATCCGCTACAAACTGAATGTGAAAGGCTCCAAGGGACGCACGGGTGCCTGGAAAAGAAAATTCGCAGAGTGCTGGTTTTTCATATTTCGGCCATTGAGCACCGAAAACCGTTTGCGCGCGTTCATTCCCCACTTCAGCACGATAGAGCTCCCGATCCAGATCTTCGAGAAACTCAGAGAGGGCAGGAGATGGAGCTTGGTTTTTTCGCTCGAACATCTCGTTCGCATCGACCATGCCGATGTATCGAAGCGGAAAGTAGCTCTCTTGTCCGCGGAGTTGATCATCGAGATGAAAGGTGCGAATGAGTTGGTCGGTGTGACACGCGAAAAGTGAAACCGACTGAATATTTGGATTAATCCAAGAAAAAGCGCTCGCCGGGACCAGGTTGAGATTCGAATCGATGATTTTCCCAACCGAGTCTGCGTGACTCACAAAGACGACGTTTCGGATATCATCGCTCGTGAGCGCTTCTCGGAATTGATTGATATTCCTGTATTCACGAATTTCCCACTCCATTCGTCTTGAATTCAGCACGAAGAGGCGCTTCCCAGATTTCTTTGCTTCCTTCAATAGGGCGTCGAAATCGGTCACGCGCTGAGCGACAGACATTTCGCGAAGACTTTTCGAAAGTTCTTCATATTTTTTCCAGTCGAATCCGATTTCTTCCTGTTTCGAAAGACACCGCTCAAAAGATTTTTCTTTCATCAGGGTTTTAAATTTCTTTGCCTGTTCTTTCACTTCCGCTTGAATGCTTTCTTGTTTCTTCGAGATTTCTTCGTACTCTTTTCGTTGTTTTGCGTTGGGCGAAACGATGTAGACGACGTTTTTACCCTGACCCCGGGCAGAAGCGGGCTCTTGGCGGAGTTTTTCAGCTGGAGTGGTAACGTTTTTCAATTCAAGCGACGCAAATCGCACAGGGTTTAAGCTGAACTGAAGCAGTTTCATAGAGAGGGAAAATGCCTCTTTACCGTAAAGAGCCTTTCCAGCCTGCATGCTGAATACGGTTTTACAGAGCTTCTCGTCGCTGAAATCGGGTGCGGGTGTCGGGGTTGGATCATCTGCAAGAGGCGCGGCTTTACGTTTCTCGCCTAAGGCAAGCGCACGCTCTTCTTCTTCCCGTTTTCTCTCCGCTTCCTCTTCTTCTTTTGAGGCAAGCACCATCACTGAAACACCGTCGATAGATGCATCTGAAGAATTCTTCGCTTCAAACTGTTCCCGTTCGGCCTTCTTTTCAAATTGGATCTTCATTTGAACGCATCCACCGACTTCAGGTGGCACAATTTCGGTCACGAAATTCTTGAACCCGTTTTTATCAAGCTCATCCTCGAGGCGTTCTTTTGCACGGAGTGAAATTTTAATTTGTCGTTTCGCCGACTTTTCGCAGATTTTTGGATTCGCGATCCCATCGGCGCGGAAGTCAAAAGTGTGGAGGAGGAACTTTCCAAGTTTAACTCCGAGCTTTTCACCTTCCTCGGTCATCGCGAACTCGCCCTTCTTAATGGCTTCGTAATTCGCGCAGAACTTTACTTCACGGTCGGATTTTTGAAGGGTGGTTGAGCGGCAGAGCGTCTGAACCTGTAGGTCGATCGAGGTTAATCCATAAACGCCGAGTAAGAGCGGGTTACCGCTAAAAAACGCAACGCGAATGGTTTGATAAATCGAACTCGACCAGTTTTTTAGTCCGCGACCACCTAGCACTTCGGAGTAGCCCACCCCCTTTTCAGGAGTGCGTTTGCGGGTAAAAGTTCCGATGCCGGCTTTGAAGGTGAAGCGGATCGGGAGAGTCAGTGCGGAGGTTACTGCGCTTGCGGTAAGCGCGCTGGTACGAATGAACGTACCACCGACAGCGCGGCCCACCTTACAGAGACTTGAGAAGACCTTCCTGAAGTCGTCTTTTCCCGTCTCATGGCGGGCGATTCGTTCCAGATCCTTCAAAATCTTTTTCTGAAGTTTGTTCGGGTGACTCCCGTAGAAGTTTTTCAATTCTTCAATCTGGGCCTGCGCACTTTCGCCCATTTCCTTTTCGCTGGATTCGTCGAGGTAGGAAATGAGAAGCGCGCTGATCGCGCAGCTACGTCGTCCGTCTGGGTCGATCTCGCTTTGTGCGACTCGAACCCATGGGTCGATTTCTTTCTCGGAATTTTCTGATGTCCTAGGAAGAGGTGTTTCTTCAGCAGTTTCTAGAAGATCAGCGCCAATTGAATATTCACTTTCTGAGTAGCTCTGGGTAGATGCGCGCGTGCTTGCAGGTGATCTCGAAGGGTCGGTGTGCGAGCACGAATTGAAAAACACACCACCGAGCGCCAAAACGAGGGATAATCTTACGGTTCTCATCGTTTTACTGATCGGAAAAAGCGGAACGAAGGATGAGTCTTGTCAAAATATTGTCGCGGGATTTTATCGAATGGAAACAATGTGATCCAAGCGGACCGGCCAGACGAGGGTGAGGTTATCCTTAAAAAGAAGAAACCGGCCCTTTGGGATCGTGATGATTCGATCAATCCGCCCAAAGAGGGTCTTCAGGGTACCGTCTGAGCCTAGAAACTCGAGCCTGCATTCCTCTTTCGCGCATCGTTTTTCCTCGCAGGATTCCCCGAAGCTCACGTTAGATTCATCGAAGTCTTCGGATTGAAAGAGCTGCGAGATCGCAGAAACAAAACTTAAACTCGCGAATTCTCCGAGTTTCGCTTGTTCGCGATGTTGATCCGGTGAGTGGACACATTCTTGGTGATGGGCGGTCCGTGCGAGGAGGATTTCTTCGTCGGTTCCCTCAATTGATAACCACTCCTCAACCAGTTGATGATCGGCTTCTGGATGAAATTGAAAGCCGTATGCGTTTTCGCCGATCCGATAAGCCTGCCGGGAGCAGATTTTTCCTTCGCCTAATAAAACAGCCTCTTTTGGCGGGAAAAACGTGTCGTAGTGCCATTGATAAAAATTCGGAGTGTGACCCGCAGAGCTCATGAGGGGATCATTTTTCCCGTGTTCGGTGAGTTCGACTTTGAACCAGCCGATTTCAGGATGATCGTTTTGAGTGACTCGTCCTCCCAGTGCGCGGGCAAGCATTTGCCCTCCCAGACAGATTCCCGCAATCGGTAAGCGTCGATCAAAACTGCGTTTCATGAGCTCGAGTTCGTCCCGGATCCAAGGGTAGAGCGCCTCATCATTTGCGCCCATTGGCCCACCGAGTGAAACCATGCCCTGGATGGCGTCTGGAGCTGGGAAGGGGTCACCTCGAAAAACGCGGACCACTTGGGTGGCTAGACCTTGGCTCTCGAGCGCACGAAAAAGTGCGGCTGCATGCTCGTGGGGAGCGTGCTGAACGATGAGTATGGGTTTCGGGGTTCCAGGTCTTTTTCCCATGAGTTTCCTTATCTTTAGCGAGATCGACGGCTGGGAGCGTAAACTTGAGTTTTGGGTCGGAAAAAATGAATGCTGTTTTGAGATGGCTCGACGCGTTAGTCCCGATGAATATTGGCCCCAGGCTAGTGTATGCTTCGCGGACGCTGGTCGAATTTCCGACTTAAAAACTTGGTTTTTATACTTCATTGACATTTCAGGCCTAATTTGGAAATTTGCGTGAACACGCTTAACCAAGCGGACGGGGGAGTCTGTCCTTTGAGGTCCATTTTTTGGATCTCGAGGAGTTCTTTTCTCGGACTTTGAAGTTCTGCGCTGGGATAGC
>CAYOJT010000029.1:0-15511 GCA_964404365.1 uncultured Bacteriovoracaceae bacterium | reverse complement strand
GATTTCGGCGGCCGATCGTTATGACCTAAAGGAACACGAAGCATTGACTCTCACCCTGAAGGTAGAAGGAAAAGGGAACCTCTCGACGCTTGAAACTCCAAAAATTAAACTCCCCGAAGGTGTCGAGCTTTACGATTCGCGCTCTCAAACTCGCGGAAAGGGTGAAGTCGGAGAACGCGTTTTTGAATACGTCCTTATTCCGAGAAAAACGGGCGAATACACGCTCCCATCGATTGAGGTTCAATACTACGATCCTGAAAAGCGCGCGTATGTGAAGAAGAGTTCGGATCCGATCACGATCCGCGTCTCTCCTGGCGATCCAAGCCAAGCAGCTAAAATTCCTGCTCAAGCGATGAATCGCGGCCATGATCTCCCCGTGCCCGAGAATTCGGGAAGTAAGCTCTTTGGACTGCGTGGACAGGAGCAGGCGGCGCTGGCGGGTGACACCTGGAAAAAGGCAAAAAAGTGGGTGGGTTTACTGCTCATAGTCGGAACTTTGTTTGGGTTTTTACAATTCGTCCTACCTCGAATCCTTGCCTGGCAGAAAAGTCGTAGTGAGGGACTGGGTAAGCGCAAAAAGGGCATGATGCAGCGCCAACGATGGAAAACCTTCGCCACCCAAAGTGGTTCCATCAACATTCAGCAGCTCCTTTCGATCTATGAGGAGATCGAGGATGAACTTTTTGCCGTGCTGGATAGGTCCCTTGGCATCGCGTCGAGAGGACTTTCTCGCGAAGAACTACGCGAGGTCCTTGTGGGAACGAAGAAGATCCCTGAAGATCTTTGGAATGAGATTCGTGAACTTTTTGAGTACGTCGAGACGGTCCAATATGCGGGCCGCGCTGGGGGCATCCAGCCTTCACGTATGCGAAACGACCTCGGAAAGAGAATCCAACAGTTTGAAAAGATTGAATCGACGCTTTCGCGCTATCGAGCCGCCGGCGCGGACGAAATTAAAAGCGAAGATTCACCAAGTTAGGGGAGGCATGGTGACCTCCTCTCTAACCCCGAAACAGGAGAACGTAAAATGAGTCTAGGAACTGGAGCAAAAGCTCGGTTTGAAGCACTAAGAGACATCAACACTCGCACGCCGCGGAAATTCGATCCGCCTCGTGATGAAGAGGGCAAGCGCCTTCCGGTGTCTGAATTCTATGGAGTCAACACGCTGGACATTCACCAGCTCAAAGAAAAACTCCCGAAAGATATTTTCACAAAGCTTCGTCAGACGATCGAACTCGGAACGAAGTTAGATGGTGAAGTTGCTGCGGCAGTCGCTCACTCGATCAAAGAATGGGCGCTTCAAAAAGGATGCACGCACTTTTGTCACTGGTTTCAACCTCAGACCGGAACGACAGCTGAAAAGCACGATGCGTTCTTAACCTTTGATGATCATGGCGTAGCGATCGAAAAATTCTCGGGCTCTCAGCTCATTCAATCCGAACCGGATGCCTCTTCGTTTCCATCCGGCGGAATGAGAACGACTTTCGAAGCGCGCGGGTACACGGCTTGGGACCCATCGAGCCCAGTATTCATCATGGATTCAACCAACGGTCGCACGCTTTGTATTCCATCGGTTTTCATCAGCTACCACGGCGATGCTCTCGACGAAAAAACGGGACTCATGCGCTCGATGGATGCTCTGTCGAAAGTCACTTGTGAATTGCTTGCTCTCACGGGTTTGGAAGGCGTGAAGCGCGTCGTTCCAAACTTAGGAGTTGAGCAGGAATATTTCCTGATCGACCGCGCATTTTTCTCGCTGCGACCTGACCTCGTCATGTCCGGTCGCTCACTCCTCGGTGGACAGCCGCCGAAGGGTCAACAGCTTGAAGATCACTATTTCGGTGCGATCCCGACTCGCGTTTTGGCGTTCATGTCCGAAGTGGAACATGAGCTTTTCAAACTCGGCGTTCCTGCGAAAACCCGCCACAACGAAGTGGCCCCGAATCAGTTCGAAATCGCTCCGATTTTCGAAGAAGCAAACGTCGCGACCGACCACAACCAGCTCACGATGGAAGTTCTGAAGAAAGTGGCTCAACGCCATAACTTCTCCGTCCTTCTCCACGAGAAGCCATTCGCTGGAGTAAACGGAAGCGGTAAACACAATAACTGGTCGATCTCCGTAGCCGCTTCTGGTCCAGATCTAAACGGTATGAACCTTCTGGATCCAGGTAAAACTCCGCACCAAAACTTGCGATTCTTGTTGGTTCTGATGGCGACTCTGAAGGGTGTTTATAAACATGCTGGAGTGCTTCGCGCAGCGATTGCATCTTCTGGAAACGACCATCGCTTGGGTGCGAACGAAGCTCCTCCCGCGATTGTGTCGGTGTTCTTGGGAGACATGCTGAATCGGATCTTGAACGATATTGATAAAGGTACGGTCGCTGATAAAGGCGGCGAACAGGCTGTGATTAAGCTTGGCGTCTCCCAAATCCCGGAAGTCGCAAAGGACAACACGGACCGGAACCGTACTTCTCCGTTTGCGTTTACCGGAAATAAGTTCGAGTTCCGCGCTGTCGGCTCATCGGCTTCCACTGCGTTCCCGATCACTGCACTGAACACCGCTGTAGCGGACGGAATGTCTGAGATCTTGGCTTCCTTGAAAGAGGAATTGAAAACTAAGAAGCCAGAAGACGCGATCATGGCAACCGTTCGTAAGGCCGTGAAAGAGACTGAGAAGATCCGTTTCGAAGGAAACGGTTATTCTGAAGACTGGGTGAAGGAAGCTGCTCGTCGCGGTCTCCCGAACCTTCGTAAGACTCCGGAAGCTCTTGCTCAGATGGTGGACGCAAATGCGATTGCGCTCTTCACAAAGTTCAAAGTCTTTAGTGAAGCCGAAGTGAAATCTCGTTTCCACATTCGCATCGAGCGTTATGTGAAAAACCTTTTGATCGAAGTCGATACGCTTCGCTCGATGGTCGACACGATGATTCTTCCGACTGCGTACTCCTACGCAGGGGATGTGGCTCAGTCGATTGCGAACATGAAGGCTGCAGGTGTTGTCGCTCCTCATAGCGATACGCTGAACCGCTTGAATCAACTGATCGCGTCTTTACAAACGAAGCGCGCGGCACTTGAGTCGGTCTATCACAAGGTCGAACAGCATAATGGCGAAGAGGATAAAGCAAAACTCCTCTCACTCGATGTCTCAAACGCGATGGCCGATGTGCGCGCGGTTTGTGATGAGCTCGAGTCCATTGTCGGCGACGACTACTGGCCGCTTCCTAAATACCGCGAGATGCTTTTCTCATCCTGAGAAGGCTCCATTAAAGTTCTAGTTTTAGGCCGAGATCTGGCTCAGATTTCGGCCTTTTTTTTAACGCCGTTTTGTCTCGACGATGCTCCCGTGAGTGAATTATAGATGAAGGTATGCAGCGCTTTCGGGGCATTGAAACACTTAAACTCGATCGGGGTAACTCCGTCCTCACAATCGGAAATTTTGATGGTGTCCATTTAGGCCATCAGGCGATTTTGAACGCCGTGAAGTCTAAAGCCCAAGCACTGGGTGGTCCGTCCTGTGTGTTTACCTTTCGTCCTCACCCTCAAGAAGTTTTGAGACCCGGAAATCGAGTTAAGCTTCTGACGACTTACGACGAGAAAGTAGAAATCCTGGGTTCGATGGGACTCGATGTCGTCGTTGAGCAGCTTTTTAGTCAGGAATTCTTCACTCTGACAGCGCGCGAGTTTTTTGAACGTGTGATCATCAAGGCCTTTCAGGCTCGCGCTTTATTTGTTGGACACGACTTTGCCTTTGGTAGGAACCGGGATGGGAACATTGCTACTTTAAAGAGCTGGTGCGCTGAAAAAGGTGTTCATTTGGAAGTGATTCAGCCTTTTTTGATGGGAACTGAAACTGTTTCGAGTTCCGCGATTCGAGAAAAACTTACTCAAGGGGATGTCGCCGGTGCAGCTCGATTACTGGGGCGCCCCTTCTTTTATCGCGGTTCGGTCGTAAAAGGGGATCAGCGTGGACGTTTACTGGGTTTCCCGACTGCGAATTTGAAACTGGAGCAGAAGCTAGCACTACCTCATGGGGTTTACGCTACGACCGCCGTTTTGAAAAAGGGCGACCAGCTTAAAAAAATTCCCAGTGTGACGAACGTGGGCGTCCGGCCCACCTTTCATCCCGAGCTGAGCGATTTACCTGTGCTGATTGAAACACACCTCATTTTGAAAGAAGGGGAATTTCCGGATCTCTACGGCGAAACCCTTGAAGTTCAATTTGAGAGCCGATTCCGCGAAGAACGGAAGTTTGGCAGTTTCGAGGAGCTTAAAGCTCAAATCCAGTCAGACCGCGAACAGGCGAAACGGTATTTCAACGTTTCCTAACATCCGTATCTCAACTGGATAAAACCCAGCACTCTCGTTAGAATTGGGTAATGCCTGGAGCGAGCGAGACAAAACTGAAGTTTGCGATAGTCGGATGCGGACGTATCTCGCAGAAGCACTTTGACGCACTCCGTTCGGGAGCTTTAAGCGCGGAAGTCGTTGCCGCTTGTGACATTCAGGAAGAGCGCAGGAACTCTGTTAAGGCCCGTTATCAAATTCCCGTCTATTCCGATTACATCGAAATGATGAAGAAACATCCCGAAGTGGATGTCGTGAGTGTTCTTACCCCGAGCGGTCTACATTCTCGTCACGTTATTGAGCTTGCTGATTTTCAGAAGCACATCATCGTCGAAAAGCCGATGGCCTTATCCCCACAAGACGCAGAAGCCATGGTGAAGAAGTGCGCGGAAGCAGGCATCCGTTTTTTCATCGTAAAACAAAATCGCACGAACCCGCCCGTCGTCGAACTCAAGCAGGCGCTCGAGTCTCAGCGTTTCGGAAAATTGGTTTTAGGGACGACCCGAGTTCGATGGTGTAGGACTCAAAAATATTACGATCAGGATAAGTGGCGGGGAACCAAGAGCATGGACGGTGGGGTGCTTTATAATCAGGCAAGTCACCACGTCGATCTCCTTTCCTGGCTTATGGGCGATGTGAAAAGCGTGTTTGCGTATGCCTCGAAGCGCTTGGTCGATATCGAGACTGAAGACACGATCATTTGTAATTTAAGATTTAAAAATGGTGCTCTCGGCATTATCGAAGCGACTACAGCGACTCGCCCCATTGACCTCGAAGGCTCGGTGAGTGTTTTGGGAGAAAAGGGATCAGTCGAAGTCGGCGGTTTCGCAGTAAATGAGATGAAAATCTGGAACTTCTCAGATGAGAAAGACTCTGAAGCTGCACTCAAGATCAAAGAAAATCCACCGAACGTCTACGGATATGGCCATGCACGCTATCTGGCAGATGTGATTCGGTCGATCACTGAAAATAAATCCTACGCCGTCGAGGGTGAGGCTGGAGTTAAGTCGATTCGCCTGATCGACGCAATTTACCGTTCCGTCGATAGTGGCGCGGAAGTTCAATTATGAAATTAGAGCGCTCAAATATAAAAGTGGCTTCGCCATCGAAACTCGGGGAAGGCGTCGTCCTGGGCGTTCTACCAAAGGGGTACGAGAAATCAAAAAATTTGAAATTAAGAATTGCGCCAGGTTCTCTTATACGATCGCACACCGTAATTTACGCTGGAGTGAAGATTGGAAAAAAATTTCAATCGGGACATCACGCTTTAATCCGAGAGTTTACGAAAATCGGAAATGAAGTTTCGGTGGGCAGTGGGACGGTTCTGGAACACAACGTTTCGATTGGGGACCGGGTCCGCATTCACTCCCTCGCGTTCGTTCCGGAATTTTCGAAGATCGAGGCTGACGTTTGGATTGGGCCGAAGGCGTGCCTCACGAATGCTCGTTTTCCAAATTCTCCTCGAGCTAAAAAAAGATTAAAAGGTCCTCACTTGAAAAGAGGCTGTATTATTGGGGCGAATGCGACGATTTTACCCGGCATCAAGATCGGTCGTTGCGCGGTTGTTGGCGCAGGTGCAGTCGTGACTCGAGACGTCCGAGACGGTGAAGTCGTTGCCGGGAATCCGGCGCGCGTGATAAATCACATCTCAAAAATTAAAGAATATCGACACCTGCTGAAGTGGATCAAATGAGTTTAAGGAAAATCCCGTTTAATGATCTCACCCGCACTCATGCTCCATTAATTGGGGATCTTAAAAGTGCTTTCGATCGAATTTTGAAGGAAAACGCCTTCATTCAATCTTCAAGTAGCGGTTGTGATGTTTCTCGGTTTGAAGACTCTTGGAAGGGTTTCATTGGAACAAAACACGCCATTGGTTGCACAAACGGTACGGATGCGCTCAGTCTGTCACTCAAAGCGCTTGATATTAGACCTGGCGCTGAGGTCATTACCACTTCGTTTACTTTTTTTGCGACTGTAGAGGCGATTCTTCAAATTGGAGCGAAACCTGTTTTTGTCGATGTGGAAGACTCGACAGGTTTGATCGATGCTTCCAAAATCGAGTCTGCGATTACTCCGAAGACTCGCGCCATACTTCCCGTGCATCTCTACGGGCAGGGGTGTGACATGAACTCGATCATGAAGCTCGCTCAGGCGCGTGACCTTGTGGTCATTGAAGATTCCGCTCAAGCTCACGGGGTCTCGCATCAGGGTAAAGTTTTGGGATCGTGGGGTCACGCGGCTTGTTTCAGCTTTTTTCCTGGAAAAAATCTCGGCGCTTTAGGGGATGCGGGTGCAATCACGACGAACGACGATGCGCTTACGGCTCGGCTCCTCAAATATCGTGATCATGGGCGACAGGGGAAATACACCCACGTTGAACTGGGCGGAAATTACCGTTTAGATGGGATTCAGGCTGCATTTTTAAATGTAAAGTTTCCTCACCTGAAATCCTGGAATTCTAACCGCAGAAAAATTTCTAAAATCTATTTGGATGGACTCAGTCAATATCCCGAGCTTCGATTGCTTCCACAATCCAGTGCAGAAATTGATGGGCTTCATCTATTCGTGGTTCGTCATGCGAATCGAGATCGACTCGTTGAAGAATTAAAAAAGCTCAACGTCGAATCGGGTGTGCATTATCCCACTCCTTCACATCAGCAGCCGATTTTTATCGAGAAATTCGGTCGCGATTACCATTTTCCGGTCACCGAGGAGTTTTCGAGAACGTGCCTTTCACTTCCGCTCCATGGGGCGATGACCGAGGACGAAGCTCACGAAGTCGTGAGCCGTATGGCTCAGGCCTTAATAAATTCTAAGAAGTAATTCGGATAGACCCACTTTGCGGGCAGGATGAGGCGACCGAACCAAGCGTACGCGCGTTGAAGGAATTGCCGTAGGGTGAGTTGATCGTAATCACTTTGGAACCAAACTTGTCGCGTCTTTTGAAGTCCCGCGCGATCTGCTTCACGCACGACTTCATCCAGGGTCTGGAACGTTTCTACTGGCCCAATAAATCGCGTTAAAATTCGATGGCGCCTGAAAGCGCTATTGGGATCCGAGATCATTCTGCGCTGAGGGTGGTCGGCGTTAGGTTCAATGACGATCAGTCGCCCGCCCTTTTTCAGAACCCGTGCGGCTTCCTGGATCGCTGCGCTTTTATCCTGGACGTGATGGAGGCTGTGCTTAAAAAAGACGAGATCGAAGCTTCCATCCTGGAAAGGCAGATTTCCCGCCGTCGAAATCACTCCAAAAAAACCTTCCGCGTGTTTTAAAAGATTTTCGGATGGCTCGACGCCCATTTTAGTTTTGCTGGGTATGCGCTTTAAAAGTGCGCCTGATCCGCATCCGATATCGAGCACCCGAGCGTTCTCCGAGGAATTCATCCACGCGGCAAGCTTCTGATAACTGGATTCACTCTCGTCCTGGTAGGCGCCAGGGTGATTCGCTTCGTGTTCTTCCCAAAAATGGAGCTCCTCCTTCAGCTTTTCGCGGTCGGAAGGGGTCAAGAAGTCGGGAAAGCGCTCGTTGATGAGCGGGAATGTTTCATGACATGAAGCGCAAACCCAAGGCTGAGTCTGCGCGCTGAGAGTCCCGCGCTTACAGGCAGGACAACGAAGTATTTCGAGTGGAAACTCCTGAATTCTCGCCATCTTACCTCAAAGTTTCTATAATGAACGAGGGTTAGACGTCATCCAAAATGAAGATACTGATCGAAATAGGGCATCCCGCCCATGTTCACTTTTTTAATCGCGCTATTGCTCGTTTGAGAGGGCAGGGCCATGCCGTCACAGTAGTCACCCGAAATAAAGAAATCACCGATTCACTTCTAACTCGGATGGGTATTGCGTTTACTTCTCTCTCGTCACCCGCGACAGGATGGCTTGGGCGAATCTTCGAACTGCTCTCCCGATGGATGAAAATCGCGGGTCTAATTCTCCGTGAGGAGGTCGACGTCGTGGCGAGTATCTCGGGTATCTCGACCAGTTTTCCAGCGTGGATCATGCGGACGAGGAATCTACTTTTTACTGACACCGAAGATGCGGTTTTGACGAATCGAATTGCGTTTTGTTTTGCAGATCGAATTTATACTCCTGAGTTTTACCTGAATGACGCCGGAAAAAAGCAAATCCGCTACTCCGGCATCCACGAGCTCGCATACCTCCAGGACTTTGACTTTAATCGCGCGAAGGAAGAGCGACACAGGCTTGGCCTACCAGAGCGCTACTCGATTATCCGCGTGGTGAAACTCGATGCGCTTCATGATGAGGATGTTTCCGGTGTTACCGAAGAGAGTCTAGATCGGCTTTGTGACTTACTTTCTAAATACGGTGAAGTCTTCATTCATAGCGCCATTCCGTTAAGTGCAAGATTTGAGAAAAGACTGCTCAAGACTCCCATCGAATCAATGCACGCCGTAATGGCAGGAGCCTTCGTATTCCTGGGAGAGAGTCCAACCATGGCGGTTGAATCTTCGCTGCTCGGTCGTCCCGCTTTCCTAATCAGTTCTCGAGTCAATCGACTTGGAAATATGATCGGACTAAAAAAGCTCGGACTCCTCAATTGTTATTTGGACTGGAATACATTTCTCACAAACGCTGACTCCGAAATTGAAAAGGCATTGAGCAGGGATTCGGAAAAAATAGCGCGAAGTTATCGAGAAAAATCGGTCGATGTGTCGCGATACATTGTAGATGCAATCCTATCGGGGGGGCATCCCTGATGTGCGGAATCGTCGGAGCCATTTTTCCAAAATGGAAACAGGCGGAGATTGAGCCACTCCTAGGCAGAATGTCGGCAAAACAGGCGCACCGTGGTCCGGATGATCATGGCGCTGTTGTGGATAACGGTTGGGGTCTATCGCACGTGAGACTTGCCATCGTTGACCCAAGCGGAGGGGCGCAGCCATTTTTTAATGAGTCGAAATCTATTGTGCTTGTGGGGAACCATGAAATCTACAACGCACCCGAACTACGGCTGGAGCTTGAAAAAACGGGAGTAGAATTTAAGACGCATTCCGATACGGAAGTTGTACTGCGCGGATACGAAAAGTGGGGAGAGGGAGTTTTCGCCCGGCTGAACGGTATGTTCGCTATCGCGATCATCGATCAAGGACGAAAGCTCTGCTTTTTGGCGCGCGATCCGATGGGTATAAAACCTCTTCATTATGCGCGTTGCGAGCAGGGGTTTGTTTTCGGAAGTGAAATCAAATCGCTCCTTCAGGTTCCAGGAGTGGGAAAGGCGCCTGATCTAGACGCTGCACATGTTTTTTTCAATCTTCGATATCTACCCGGTGAAAAAACGCTGTTTCAGGGGGTCTTCCGCTTAGAGCCAGGTGTCTACCAATCCCTCTCGCTCGCGAACGCGGAAGAAAAGGAACGAGTGAGCTTTTGGGATTGGGGAAAATTAAGACCTGATCCGAGTCTTGATTTTGATTCAGCCACGCAGAAGCTTGCTGAACTTTTTGAGGCGAGTGTAGATCGCCATCTCATTTCTGATGTTCCGGTAGCGGCCTATCTATCGGGTGGCATTGATTCGTCGTTAGTATCCACGTTTGCGGCTCGGAAAAATAAAGGGATTCAAACGTTTTGTGCAACATTTGGGGAGCCGACTGATGAAAGCGAAGACTCCGCGCTCTTAGCAGAACGCATCGGGAGTGAGCATTCGATTCTTCCACTTTCAGGGAAACTTCATCGATATGCTGAGTCGCTGTTTCAAGTCGAAGAACCAAAAGTGAATTGTTTACAGGGATTTCTGCTTGCTGAGGAAGTCGCTAAAAAAACAAAAGTCGTACTCTCGGGCCTAGGTGGAGATGAGCTTTTTGCGGGCTACGTGAATAACGACATCCTCTATCCGATGTGTGTTCTGAACTCGGGGTCGAGTGGGAGTAGCGCGAAAAAAGCTGGATCGCGTTCGTTTTCATTCTTACAAAACAACCTGAAATCACCTCAGTTTGACTTTTACTTTCAAGCTGCGGATCTAGCGGCAAATTTTAATCGGCCACTTCAATTTTATTCAATTTTGAGAAATTCTTTTGATCATAATCCGCATCTGATGTCGGAGGTTTATGCAAAACCGCGCGAAGAGTGGCGGGGAATGACCTCGCGGGTCCTTGAGCCTTATTTTGAAGCAGAATCGTCTGATCTCCTCTCATCTTTTCTTCGTTTGGAGTTAAGAACGAAGCTCGTGAATGACTTTTTATTGAATGAAGATCGTACGTCCATGGCGCATGGACTGGAGGTTCGCACGCCGTTTTTGGATCAAGAACTCGTACGTTTTGCGATGTCTTTACCATCCTCCTTTTCTTATTCGATCGGGAATAAGAAGAAGATTCTGAAGCAGTTCGCAAAACGTGTGCTTCCAGAGCGCACATTAAAGAAGAAGAAATGGGGATTTTCTTATGATCCCGTTTCTCTCTTCCGTGGCGAGTTGGGGGTACTCGCACGAAACACGCTCACGCGCGATCGGGTGGAGCGCCTTGGCCTTTTCTCATGGAAATGGGTCGAATCAGTTTTGAATTCGAGCCCTTCGCCCGCGATGAGGTGGCATTATTTTAATCTTTGGGTGGCGCTCGGCATGGTTCTCTGGCACGAGCATTTTTTCGGAGAAGGAAAGTTACGGTGATTACTCAACTCGAAGCTTTCTTTCATGACTGGTTAGGACTGGGGCAAGACGAAAAGTCTGTCAAGCTATCGGGACAGCTTCGTCCGTTTGCGGAGCTCCTCTGTTCTTTCAAGGTTGAAGAGGCTTTTACCGACGCCGATGCGCTTCAGGCGCCCATCGATGAACTTTTCAACAGCGAGGCACGGCGCCTAGGTTTAAAACCATCGCCTTTTTGGCCTGAAGAAAAACCCTATGCCTTCTGCTCTACGCACGATATTGATCGAATTTTATCCTCCTATCACGGTCTACGCGGTGCGAGTGATCACCCCCTCAAATCGCTCAAGCGGGTCTTTAAGGATCTTCCGACTCTCTTGAGTAGGGAAAGCTGGAAAAATAACCCCTTTTTCAATTTTAGTCGCGCCTCTGAGATGCAATCCGAGCTCGGCGTGCGGGCGGCGTATTATGTCCTCTTCGAAAAGCGTCGAATTTTGAAGTCTTTGATGACTCATGAAATTCAGCACGCGATTGGGGTCTATGATCCGAAGGACATCCAGGACGAACTCTTAGGGCTTTCTCGGAGTCATCATGAAATCGGCATCCATGCCTCTTTTGATGCTTGGAGTGGAGATGGTGCCGGCGCAGAGAAGCTGAAAGAAGAGAGAAGCGCGCTTTCGGCCCTTGGCCTTCCTCTCGCCTCTGGAGTTCGAAACCATTATTTGAATTACGACCCAAAACGAACGCCGCATTCTCAGCTTCAGGCAGGTTTTTTGTACGATTCGACCTACGGGTTTAACTCTAAAAATGGATTTCGTGCGGGAACGTGCTTTCCCTATCGTACGAGTGGAATTTGGGAATTGCCCTTTCAAGTCATGGATAGTGCGCTTCGGGTTCAATCGCGAGATCCCAAGGCCCAGAGAGCGATCGCATTTCAGGCGCTGGACCAAGTTCGTCGCTTCGGTGGGGTGTTTGTTCTGAATTGGCATCTTCACACATTGAACGAAGAGATCTTTCCAGATCAATGTCTGATCTACCGTGAACTCGTCTCTGCTGCTCGGAAGGATGGAGCATGGATCGCGCCTCCACACGAGGTCATCGACTGGTGGGCGAGGAGGGTAAACGCATGAGCAAATACGTCGCAAACTACTCTCAGGCTCTGAAGGCTCTCGAGAGCTACTGTGCAATAAAGGATTACAGCGGTTATTGTAAGTTCGACGCGTTGAACTCGCCGATACTCTCCGCTTTCTTTGGGAGTTTCTACATTTCGCGATTGATTGCGACCCAAATGGTAAACCGCATTCCGGGTCTACGGACCTTGTTCCTTGTTAAAAAGGGGAGAAATCCGAAGGGTGTCGCAAACTTCATTCGCGCCTATTCGAAAATGGACGGGTCCCGCGCTAAGGTAGTGGAGCTTGCGAACTGGCTTTTGGAGCACGACTCACGTTCGTATGGAAAGTACAGCGGACCGGGAAGGGCGTGGGGGTATCACTTTCCATGGCAGAGTCCCGGATTTTTTCAGCCTGCACACGCCCCGAATTGCATTGTGACGGTCTTCTGCGCGGAATCCCTTCTGGATGCTTACGCCGTAACTCAGGAATCTCGCTATCGAGAAGCAGCATTTTCGGCGACTTCATATCTGCTGGAATATTTGCCAGTGATTGCGTCTGATACCGAGCGTTTATGCTTAGGTTATGTGAGGGACGGCCTATCTTGGAGAGTGGTTAACATAAACGCGGTTGTGGCCGGATTCTTAACGCGACTCCATCGATTCTCGGGCGAAGAAAAGTATCTTGAACTGTCCCAAAGGCTCATTCGGTGGGTTCTAGACGCGCGTGATCCTGAGACGCAGCTCTGGAATTACACCGACCCCAAAAAACAATCGGGCATTGGACCCGACAATTACCATGTGGGTGGAATTTTGGAAGGGATCGGAGAATGGCTCGCCGAGACGCATGACAGTCGCAGGGGACAGATCGAAAAAGAATACTTACAGGCTCTCCAGATTTACGGGAGGGAGTTTTTCACGAAGGACGGTGCACCCAGGTGGAGACTCGACCGAAACTATCCCATGGATATTCACGGTTCAGCCCAAGGCATTCTGACTTTCGTGCAGGCCTCGCGTCGGTATCCGGAATATCTGGATTTAGCGCGAAAAATTGCCGACTGGGCGATTGAGAAAATGCAAGATCAGAGGACCGGCCGTTTCTATTATCAGCGGTATCCTTTTTTCACCTGGAAAGTAGATTTAATGAGGTGGAATAATAGTTGGATGATGAGAGCCTTAGCAGAACTTCAACAGCGCTTGATGGAGTCCGCACGATGATTCCGCGTTTCCGCTCTGAGCTTAATTTGAAGGGGGCTCTTCTCGGATTGTTCTCTAACGAGAACCTCTCACTCGAGGAGTTTGAAGCGGAAGCTGCGAGGATCTATGGTTTTCGTCACGCCGTCTATTTTTCGTATGGGCGTCAGGCTATTCGCTGTTATTTAGAAACGCTTTCGAAAAGTCTGAATCTTCCAACGAATCGAGGCGCAGTTCTATCAACTTTTAATTGTGTAGCGCTTGGAAACGCCGTCGTTCAGGCTGGTTTCAAGCCCCGTTATGTAGACACAGGGGCGGATTTTCAGGCAGATCGTAATCAGTTTATAGAAGCGATGAATGAGTCTCCTGTTTCGGTAGGAATTCATGTTTCACCTTGGGGTGACACTGCAGATTCGGATGTTTTAAGATCACTCAAAAAACCGATTCTCCACGATCGTTGTCTGGCGGCGCTCGATCAGAATCCCTTTGAACTCGGCTCCGAGAGGGATGCTGCCGTTTATAGTTTTGGTTGGGGTAAACCCCTCGGGTACCTCCATGGTGGTATGCTCTGCGGGAACTCAAAGAGCGACGCAGCCGAATGGAAGAAGTTGCAGGCGGCTTACCTTATAAAATCTTCCAGCCGCTTGACGAACTTCAAGGACTCGCTTTTTATTTCGGCTGGACTGCATCCCACCTTATTTCCGCTTACGCTTAAATTGCAGGAATCCTCGTTTCTATCCCGTCTTACCGGTCGGGATGCGGAATGGGATGCCAGCGAACCCTCCGATGCATGCGAGCGACCTGACCCCGCGGTACTCACTCACATTCTTGATAAAATGAAGCGTGCCCACTCCTATCGCACGGAGCGCGCAGATCAGATTACGACCTATTTCTCTGGCCTCGAAAAACTGGATACGATCAAGCTTCCTCCTCGATGCACCACGCTTTCGCATTTTCCAATACGAATTGAAGAGAGAGGTCCTCTGAAGACTTACCTTCAGTCACAGGGATTTTTTTCGAGTGATCAGCTGTTTTCAAAACTGCTTCATCAGTATTCACATTTGAGTGGAGGCCGCACAGTCAGCTTTAATCGGGCAGAAACCCTGGCTCGTACGACCCTTCATCTCCCGCTCTATTTTGGGCTGAGAAGGTCCGCGATCGAAACCATCACAGAAAAGATACGGAGCTTCTATGGCGCGAATCGGTGATGAGTTTTTAGCTGACCCCACTCTGAATGCGTTCCATCGAATTTACATTAAAATCTTTGGAATACCGATTAGCGGAATGCGGATTCGTCTCAGACGGATTCTGCCAGAGATTTCTAAACTGAGGGAATCACACCTCCTACCAAAAAATGCAAAGATCGCAGATCTTGGCTGCGGAAAGGGAGTCTTCTCCTTTGAAATGGGCCGTCTTTTCCCCGATTCGAAGATCGTCGGAATCGATATTGACCCAGCCCAAGTAGAAATCAACCGCGCGATTGTAGGTTCGCTTGCGATCCCAAATGTTCACTTCGAGTGTGAGGATATCTTGAAGTTGAAAAGCAAATCCGAGCTAGACCTCATCTTAAGCGTCGACAATCTCGAGCACATTCAGAACGACCGACAGGCTCTGGAAGTGATGCGAAACGCACTGAAGAGCGGAGGACTCTTTCTCTGTCACGTTCCTGCTTTCGAACGCATTTGGCTTTTCTTTGGGCGGAAAAAGAATTTCGATGTCCAAGGTCATTTTAGACCGGGATATAAAATCGAGGAATTAAAGGAAAAATTAAGATCCGCTGGTTTTGAAGTGATGTGGATTAAAGAAACCTACGGGTATTGGGAAACGATCACAAATAACATCAGTTACTTTATTACCGGCGCTTCGAAGCGAAATGTCTTGCTCTACGCTTTGGTTTTTCCACTTCTGAATTTTGTGGCGTGGTTAGGGCGAAACGAAAAACCAAAAAAAGATCACGGGGCAGGAGTAATTGCCCTCGCGAGGAAGACGGGATGAAGTCTCACCTGAAATCCTTCATACTTCTGGTTTCTTTTACGGTTTTCGGTTTTATCGTTTACAGGACGGTTAAATATTTCGATTTTTGGTCCCTCATTTCACATCCGGGTCTTTTGGCAGCGGCTTGTTTTTTTCAGTTCTTGAACGTCTATGCACAATTTTTGATCTGGACCGATCTCTCGCGCGATCATTCTCCGGGTGTGAGCCAAACGGAGTTTTATAAAATTTACGCATACGGAAGCGTCAGTCGCTACCTCCCGATTGGAAAGGTGG
>CAYOJT010000028.1:3129-15759 GCA_964404365.1 uncultured Bacteriovoracaceae bacterium | reverse complement strand
TAGCATACTTAAATTCGTTCACTTGGGCCGGTCAAAGTCGTGTGGCTTGGGTTTTCGCAAGTCTTCAGGGTATCCGAAACGTCGCTGAAGCCGCTTCACACGAAGCTGGACATACGTTCGGACTTCACCACTGGTCGGCTTACGACGCTACCGGAAAGATGATTTCCGCATATAACTGGGGGAATGGAAATTGGGCCCCCATTATGGGAGCGGGCTACAACGCCACGAAACAGGTTTCGTGGTCAAGAGGTGAGTATCTGAACTCAGGAATCGATCTGGGTTACGGAATTTATCAGGATGATTTAGCTCTGATATCTGGAATCGTTGGCTATGCACAAGACGAAGCTAGCAACAACTTGAGTTCCCTCAGTCGACTCAATCGAACATTGAATGCCGGTGTCGCCGATGTGAATCAGGCAGGCGTGATTTCAAGTCTGAGTGATATTGATGTTTATCGGATGGATACATTAGGCGGTGATTTGAGTCTGACAATCGCGCCGGCTGCTTACGACGCGAACGTGGATCTGAAGGCTTCGCTCTTAGATTTGAGCGGAAACGCAATCGCTTCTTCGGATCAAGACTTCATCTTGTCTGAAGCTTTGAGTGTACCTGCGCTTGCCGCAGGGACGTATTTCTTAAAAATCGAAGGTGTTGGTTACGGCGACCCGCTGAATGGTGGGTACTCTGCCTATGGAAGTCGTGGACGATACACGGTCGTCGGTCACTACATTCCGTCGAGTGCGGATGGGGGCGGGAATAATCCTCCTCAAAATACTCCGACACCTACTCCGTCTCCGACCGTTACGCCTGTGCCGACTGCGACGCCAACGCCAACGCCGACGCCGACGGTAACTCCGATGGCTACACCGACACCGACTCCTACTCCGTCGATACCAAACGTCCCACCGACGATCAGTATTCTCGCCCCGACGGATGGGGGAACTGCGACGATTAGGTCGAGTCTTTCAGTTTCGGTGAGCGCAAACGACGCTGAAGGTTTAAGTCGTGTTGTGATCTACGTGAATGGTCGGGCGAGGTGTAAGTTCAGTTACGTCGGAGCGCTCAGTGCGCAACCGAGCTGTTCGATCAGCGTACGGGGTAAGGCGGGGGCGCTTTTACAGATCGACGCCGTAGCAACCGACACGGCAGGCGCAAGTACACAGAGCGCTCCGGTAAATGTAACCTTAGTTCCATAGCTTAACGCATCGCGCTGTTGCTTTAAGTTCTCCTGGAGGCCGATACAGATCGACCTTGAGCGTAAGCATTCCATTTGTTAAACCCTAGGACCTCGTGTCAGCTCCGGTTTACGTCGCCTTATTGCACTATCCGATCATGAATCGTCATGGTGCGACCATCGCGACGGCGGTCACTAACCTCGATATCCATGATATCGCGCGAACGTGCCGAACCTATGGTGTGAAGAAGTATTTCATCGTCACCCCCATAGAAGAGCAACACAAAGTCGTGGGGCGCATTCTCTCTCATTGGAAAAGTGAGACTTCAAAGGAATGGCATCCCGACCGTTACAACGCTCTCGCGCGCGTGGAATTAGTCCACGATTTCGAAGCGGTGAAACGTGAGATCACTGAGAAGCATCATGAATCACCCGAAGTGGTCTTCACCGATGCTCGATCGTATCCGAATTCGATCACCTACGCGGATTACCGTGTAGAGCTCTCGGAACCGTCCCGTTCGAAACCGGCGTTAGTCTGTTTCGGAACTGGGTACGGAATTTCGGAATCCTTTTTTCCCGAGGTTCACAGGATCCTGACCCCTGTGAACGGGCCCAAAGGAGATCCGGACGGAGATTATAACCATCTCTCTGTTCGGGCCGCGGCGGCGATTATTTTAGATCGCCTTCTCGGCACTTAACCGGTTTTCTTCGCAAGTCAGAGTCTCTTAAACGTGACGGTTTAAGGTGCACAGTGAGAGCGAAGAACTCGTCGTCGTGTCGGATCCTGTAATGATTTTTTCGCCCCTGGCGAAAAATTTCTAGAAGGTAAGTAGATCATGTCCAAAATCGTAATTCGTCGTAAATCAGCCTCCAAAGGCTTCATTAAAAATCAAAAAAATCTTTCTGCGAAGATCGCACTCGTCGACACTATGGCCGGCGGAGCGAAGCTTCCACAATTCCGCGCGGGTGATACGCTTCGCGTTCACGTGAGAATTAAAGAAGGCGATAAAGAGCGTACTCAAGCGTACGAAGGTCTTTGCATCAAAGTCGGCGGCGCTGGCGGATCGAAATCCTTCATCGTTCGCAAAATGTCCCACGGCGTGGGCGTTGAGCGTATTTTCCTCTTCAACTCTCCAAAAGTCGCGAAAGTCGACGTTCTCGAGCAAGGTAAAGTTCGCCGCGCGAAACTCTACTACATCCGCGAACTCGAAGGTCGTGCTGCTAAGATTGAGCGTGAAATGGAAACCACCGCTCAAGTCGCAGCAAGTGAAGCTGCTAAGGCTGCAGGCGCTACGACTGCTAAAAAATAAATCGTCTGATCTGAGAGGACCTCGAATGGCAAAAAAATCGCCATCGAAACTCAAAAAGACGAAGTCTGTTTCAAAGCCCGCCCCGACGCTCGATTACGAGCGCGAGGCGGGTTTTCCTTTTTCGCGAGTCATCGGCGTCGATGAAGTAGGCCGGGGTTGTTTAGCTGGGCCTGTCGTTGCGGGAGCCGTTCTATTACCGAAAGATTGGTTTCTCCCGATGAACGAGCTCATCGAGACCTATCCGATGATTGGAAAGATCACAGATTCGAAGAAGCTCGATTCGAAAACTCGCGAGAAGCTCGCGCCTTGGATTCGTGAGAATGTTTCTGCGTACGGTATCGGCTGGTGTTCGGTTCAGGAAATCGACGAGCTCAATATCTTCCACGCGTCCTTGAGAGCGATGGTTCGGGCTGCAGAAGCTCTCGGATCTTTTTCGCACGTTCTCGTAGACGGTAAGTTTATTCCAAAAGACTGGGCCGCCATTCAGACCGGCGCAGGAAAAGCTTCCGCAATCGCCACTCCGATCATTAAGGGCGATCTACATTCGCTTTCGATCGCGTGTGCCTCGATTCTGGCGAAAGTATATCGTGACGAGTGGATGGACCGTTTAAGTCTCGAATATCCGGGATACGGATTCGAGATCCATAAGGGCTATTTTACCCCTCAACACCAAAAGGCGCTGAAAGAGCTCGGAGTGTCGGCGATTCACCGACGAAGCTACGCTCCTGTTCGTGAGGCCATGGGGCTCGAATTTCGCAAGGGACCATTGAATGAAATCATTCAATCGCCCTCCGAGTTCGAAGTTTTCGACGGGTCCGTTCCTTAAACCTCCACAAACTAAACGCCAAATCGGGACGATTTATGAGGATGAGGCCTCTCGCTTTCTTTCGGCTCGAGGTCTCAAACTCGTCGCTCGAAATGTGAATTTCCGAGTGGGGGAAATCGATCTCGTCTTTGTCCAAAATCAGACACTCGTATTCGTCGAGGTCAGGTACCGTTCGCGCGAACGCTCCAGAGAAAGCGCGCTCGAGAGCCTGACCTTCGGAAAACTCCACCGCATGAAACGCGCGATGGAATGTTACCTCCAGAAAGAATCTCAGAGGTTGAAGAGAGAGCAGATCCAAGAAGTGCGCGTCGATGTGGTCGCATTTTCGGGCGGCGCGGTTCCTGAGTGGGTGAGAGGAATCGAGCTGTGACTGAAAATTGACGATCGCGGCTCGATCTCGTAATAACGCGAAGCGCATAATGATCCATCCGTGCGAGTTAGTCTCTACTCTGGGTAGGGAGTGGCCGAAGAGTAGGAGTCATGAGTTCGTTAATCCTTCGACGTTTCGGCCTGCTTGCGATTACTCTCGCGCTGAGTAATCCCGCCCTCGTTTTCGCAGCCGGCGATGTCCCCGAAGATCAGTACGAGAGTTACGCGGCCGATATGGAGTTTAGGCTCCCGGGTCAAGAGCCAGTCAGACTCACGAACCACTTCGGACGAGAAGCTGACCCGAAAAAAGCCATCGAAGAAGCAGCGAAGATCGAAAAAGCTTCCGGTGACGGGCATGTCGACATCTTCTTAAACGAAGGCGAAGAAGCAAAGCTCACCCCCGCGCTTCGAAAAGAATTCGAAAAATACGGCCTGATCGTCGATCCGATCATCATTCCTAAAGGCCTAAAAAATGCGCTCAGTGCAACGAGCGCTAAAGGCAGTGCGGTCTACAAATATTTTTTTGGTGGTACCTATGCGAAGCCAACTCAGAGGGATTGGACCCTCGGGCTTCTGATGGGTACTGCGCGTACTGGAATCAGCGGCATTGTTTGGTTTTCCGCTCCTGGCGTTTCTCATGAGCTTGCGATTGCGATGACTGCGCTCTACGGATTTAGTACGGGAGTTCACGCCGTCTATTCCGAGACGATGCAGAAGTGGTTTTTAAAGGGCATCAAAAATCCTGAAACCACAAAGGGCGTGATTATCTACGGAATTAAGGACGTCATCTACACCGGCGCCCTCATGAATTTCATGAATATCATTGGGCACGGCCACATCGATCCAGCCTATCTTCTTCAATTTAACATCAGTATGCTCCCGGCGCTTGCGATCGGAAGCTTCAATGGCGCAATTCGAAATCGAGCCCTTCGTGCGAACGTTCTTGATCAAGGGGCGCGACGTCTCCTCAATACCGCATACTCTTTAAGTGTGATGCCGATTTTTTTTGCACTTCAGGGCCTTGAGAACGCGGGAGCATTGTCGGCTTGGTTTAAGATTGGTTTTTACGAAGTTCGACCGAGCATCATCGCCACCTACGTCATCTACTCGAGCATTATGGCGACAGCCGCCTACAAACCTAAATTCATGATCAATTTCCTAACGGCCGCGAAGGAGTTTTGGGAGCCTAAGCTCTCAAAGCTTGAGCAGGGTTTTGCGCGCGTGAAGGCCTGGTTTAAGCGACCTACGGCCAAATACTGCGATACCGTACTGAAAAAAGAGATCGAGCTGCCTCCGCGCGCCGCCCCGCCGATTCCAGATAAAACTCCGCGGCTGGATGGTGCAGGGGATTTTTACTAGCGAAGACGACTTAATAAAGAAAAAGGCCCAAAGAGGATCGCTCTTTGGGCCTTTTTCTTTATTAAGTCGTCTAAAATTACTGTTCGATTTGTTTCGAAGATTTTCGAGGGCCGGCGTGGCTTTCATCGAACTCGAATACCTCTTCGTCGTCAAAAGCCTTCATGACTTTTTTAAATTCGGAGGAGGCGTTTAGGATTTTTGCTTTCTGGTCCGTTTTTTGTGCAAAATCTTTCAGTGTTTGGATGTACTGGGTGATTCCGCTTGAGCCAACGAACTCGAGTTTTTCCATGTTGAAAATGATCTCGGTCGGGACGGAGTCCGTCTTAGCCGAGTTCTTTTTCTTCGAGGCGAGTTCTCTTAAACTCTCTTTAAACGCATCCTGGGTCTCGTAATCGAGTTTCCCGTCTACCTGGACAACAATAGATTCGCCAACTTTTTTGATTTGAGACTTCATAGCTCTTTTGTGGCCTCCCGCCGTGCTTTTCATTATCCTGTAACCACATGACCCTTAAAAAGAGGCAAGAACTGCCGACCTCACTCTTCGTCGTCGCGACCCCTATCGGAAACCTGGACGACCTGTCCGCCCGCGCGAGGGAAACCTTGGCGGCCGTCGATGCGGTCTTGTGTGAAGATACCCGCCGTACCGGTGTCCTCCTGAGTGCCCTAGGGATCTCAAAAAGCATGTACCGTCTCGACCAACACGCGAAGGACAGTGTGCTCGATCGGGCGATTTCGGAAATGAAGGCGGGGAAAGTGTTTGCGCTCGTCAGTGATGCGGGAACGCCTTCGGTGAGTGATCCTGGGACGAAGCTCGTCGGGCTCGCGCACGAGGCGGGACTCGTGGTGAGGCCTATTCCGGGCCCTTCAGCGGTGACCGCAGCCCTCTCCGTATCAGGCATCGACGCGAGCCTCTTCACTTTTCGAGGGTTTTTCCCACGAAAACGTGGGGATCAGGAAAAGGAGTGGAGTGAAGTACTGAAGTCTCAGGGTGGTGCTCTCGTCCTTTGGTTTGAAAGTCCGGAGCGGATTCAGGACGCTTTTTCGTTTTTGAGCGAGGTAGCGGGCGACTTTCAAGCGTTTGTCGCCAAAGAGATGACGAAAATTCACGAATGGATCCATTTAGGTAGTGTAAAAAGCATAAGTTCGCATATCCAAAAGCGCTCCGCGACGGGCGATGACCGCGGCGAGTGGGTGTTTGGCTTGAAAATTCCGGATCGTCAAACCGCTTCCACAGAAACAGACGACGAAAAAAATTCGGCGTGGATGAAATGCATTGAGTGCATGTTGGGTGTCGGAGTTTCAGCCTCTGTGGCCGCTCGGCAGGTGAGTCAGGTTTTTGGCGTGGCTAAAAACAAAGTGTACGCCTACGCGCTTGAGTGCGCGAAGGCGAATTCGAAGTCCTAAAATTTCATTCTTCATGAAAATATTTTTAGACCCCCATTGCTTCTGGCTGAAGTCACCGTAGACTTGAATTGTGGTTGTGGAATGAATCCATGGATGGATTCGGGGAGAAAAGATAAAGCTCTCGTGGGCCTCAGCGACGTCAGGAAGACTCATCGCTGAGGCATTTTTTTTAGTACTCGCACAGGATGTGCGAAACCAGGGCACGGAGAGCCCGCACCATGAGCATCGATTTGACCCGGAAGGCGCCTAGCCTCCTCTCGAACGAACCTCATCTCACCGCGTCCGCGGAACCTTCAGCCTCCGACTATTTCCTTTCTGCCGAATCGCCTCGCGAAATTATCGAAATTTTAAACCAAGTTTTTTCTGCGGGCCGCGTTCAGTTTCGTTTAGCCGAAAAAAGGGTAGATTCAGTTTCTTTACTTCTCCAAGCCGGTCATTCGCGTAAAGCCTATTTCGCGGTTCAGTCCCCGAAGAGCGGCGAAGTGCTCGCTCAAATTGAATGGACCTCCGGACGCGTGACTGACACAGAAATTCAAGAGTTCCTGGGCGACATGCTGCCGATACTCATTCTGAAATTTGAAAACTGGTCGTTGAAGAGCAGACTCGACTCCCAGCTCGCCAGTTCAATCCGCGCTCTTTCTCGAATCATTGAAGCAAAGGATCGCTACACCGGCGGACACACGCAGCGAGTTTATCGTTATTCAGGTCGCCTTATTTCTGAAATGGGACTTCCGGAGGCGCAGTCCGAGAAGATCCGCTTAGCCGGACTCCTTCACGATATCGGAAAAATCGGAGTGCCGGATCGCATACTCCTGAAACCCGCTTCGCTCGACGATGCGGAATGGGACATCATGCGGTCGCATACGGAAATGGGTTACACGATCGTCTCAGAAATCGCAGGCCTCGAAGAGGTCGCAGAAATTTTGAAACATCACCACGAGCGTTGGGATGGAACGGGCTACTCGCAGGGCTTGAAGGGCGAGGGGATTCCGATCGAGTCTCGAGTGATTGCGGTTGCGGATGTGTTTGATGCCATTACGACAAAAAGACCCTACCGCGAGGCTTCGAGTTTCAATGAAGCGCGCTCGATTATCACTTCGCTCTCGGGCAGCCACTTTGACCCGATGATCGTCGATCAGTTTGAGTCCGTCTTCGACGGGCTTGTGGACGATGCTACGATCGCGCTTCGCGTTAACGCACCCCTCAGTTCCTCTTCTTAACTGTTTTGACGCTTGAGACTAGGGCCCCCGGTTGGTAGCCTCCTGGTTACAACTATGTCCTGGTTCGACGATCTAAAAACCCCGCGCATTAAATCGCAGGTTTCCGAACGCGTATCCAAAGTGCCTGAAGGACTTTGGGTCAAGTGCACGTCTTGTGGCGAGATCCTCCAAAACAAGGTTCTTCGCGAGAACTTTCAGGTTTGTACCGCCTGCCAATTTCACTTTCGAATGACGGCCGCTGACCGGGTTTCCATTTTTTCGGATGAGGGCGCTTTTGAAGAGTATGCCGACGATCTCGTCTCGACTGATCCTCTCGAATTTGATGATCTCAAGTCCTATAAAGATCGCCTGAGAACGGCTGCCCAAACTACGGGTGTAAGAGACGCTTTTGTCGCTGGAAAAACCACCCTGGGGGGGCTTCCGTATCACCTGGGTGTTTTCGAGTTTAAATTCATGGGTGGGTCCATGGGGATCGTGGTGGGCGAAAAAGTCTGCCGCGTTTTTGAGGGTGCGCTGAAGGATCGACTTCCAGCAGTGGTAGTGTCGGCTTCGGGCGGAGCGCGGATGCAGGAGGGAATTCTCTCTCTTATGCAGATGGCAAAAACTTCTGGCCTCATCGAACAAATGCGAAAAGAGGGCATTCCTTACATTTCTGTCGTGACAGATCCAACGACTGGCGGAGTGGCTGCAAGTTTCGCGATGTTGGGTGACCTCATCATTGCAGAGCCGGGTGCCCTGGTTGGCTTTGCCGGTCCTCGAGTGATTCAACAAACGATTCGACAAGCGCTGCCGCCGGGATGCCAGCGTTCAGAGTTTCTTCTGAAGCATGGCTTCGTCGATCGCATCGTATCTCGTAAAGATTTGCCCTCTGAGCTTCGGACTTGGATGTGGCGCTTAGGTCACCAGACGTGTCGATTCCCAAAAAATCTCGAAGCGTGATTCACGCAATCGTTTTATTTTTCTCTTTTCTCATCGGCATACTGTCCTTGAACACTTCTGCGCTCGCTGTCGAGGGTGGAACAGGCCCCCTTCACTGGACAGGCGATAAGACGTTTGTTGATCCAAACGACAATAAGGTTCAACTCATTGGGCACGCGGCGATTCACCAGCGATCCGAATCGCTCTACGCTGATAAAATTATTTACGAGCGCGACACCAATGTCGCCCACGCCCTTGGAAACGCGACCTACGTAAACAAGGATACGGTCATTCAGGCCGCCGAGATGCATTTCAATCTCGAAACTCGCACCGGAACCATTGTGAGCGGGCGAATTTCGACTCCGAACTTCACCCTTTCGGGCGAGCGAATTAATAAACTCGGAACGGATCGATTTCAAACTCATCGCGGTGAATACTCGACTTGTAAAGATTGTCCGGCGTCTTGGAGTTTGTTTGCAGAAGACGTTGATATGGAAATCGAAGGGTACGCGAAACTTTCGGGCGTGAAAATTAAGGTCATGGATGCGCCCGCTGTGTGGATTCCGTATTTGATCGTTCCGTTGAAAACGAAACGACAAACGGGTCTCCTTTTTCCGAAAATTGGACGATCCCGTTTCGGTTTCACTTTTGTCCAACCCTTCTTTTGGGCGATTTCTGATGAAACCGACATGACCCTTGGGATTGGTAGTTTTGAAGGGCAGGGGCGTCGCGTGGAGTGGCAGGGTCGCTATGCGCTCCGGGACGGAGACGCGACGATGGATTTTTTTCACGTCGCAGATAGGACCTTTCGAAATAATCTTTCGAGTAACGGATTCAATAATGAGGGTTTCCAGGCGACGCGCTGGGGTTTGAGTGTCGGTCAAAACCAAAAACTACCCTTTGGGATTGATGAGAAACTTCGTATCCTCGATGTCAGCGACTCATCCTATATCGCGGATCACCCTTACGATATTGAACCGAATCAGGAGGCTTTTCTTCAAAGCGATTTAAGCCTTACCCATTCTACGGATCGCGTTTCGACAATTTTAAGTGCCCGCCGCTATCGAAATCTTTTAACCCAGACGAGCGCGGATCCTCGAATTTTTGATTCGAATATTGTTCAGGTTTTTCCGCAGTTTGCGCTGACATCAAAAGATAAACTCTTGCTCGACGGAAATTTAATTAGCGGGATGAGCTTTAACGTTTCGAACTTTGTTCGCATGGGTGGCCCTTCTTGGGATCAAGACACGGTCACGGGGGGAGTGCCTGGCTCTCAAGTGATGCGACCTGGAATTGACCCGATTCGCGAGGCTACTCGGGTCGCGATTAATCCGAGTTTGTACACGACGATTCGACCGGTCGATGTGGTAACAGTCATTCCATCAGTTTCGCACCACCAATATTTTTATGACTTCCATGGTGCAGCTGGAGCGCTCTCGCGCGGATATACACAGTTTAAGACTGACATTTCGACTCAGTTTGAAAAGATTTACGAGACGAACGGGACTGACGTCATGCGAACAAAGCACCTCATTCGTCCTCTCCTCCAGTATTCATTGATTCCCTATCGTCATGAGCCTTCTCATCCGTTTACGGAGCAGATCGCGTACGCACGCGATAAAAATTTTACAGGCTATAACTTCGATAACGAGGACATTCTTCCGCTAGATGCAAGCCTCAACAACGCCAACTATTTCGTCCCGCAGGGGCATTCGCTCAGTTACGGATTTACGACTCAGGCGATTCGAAAGAGGCGCTATCTCTTGACGGGCCTGCCGGGTTACGATCGCCCAGCCGAGTGGAGTGTGGGTCAGTCCTTTAACTTCCGGGAACTTCGTAAACCCGATGGACAACAGCAGCCGCTCTCGCGTCTCTATAGCTTGTTAACTTTCAATTTTGATAAATTCAGCGCATTCTTGGATTACTTTTATATTCCTTATCAAGACACGAGCGGAAACCGGAGTCGTCACGTTTACTCGACGGGTTTCAACTGGACGTTGGACAAGGGTATTCATCAGGGACTGCTGGAGTACGAGCGAAGCCTGGGGATGAGTTATTACTATAACCGTTCGAGTTCCCAATCTCAGACTCAAACCTGGCAGGCGAACTTTAAGTTTTCGATTAATGATTACATCATGCCCTCTGCAAAGGTTTCGTATAACTTGATCACGCGACGCTGGTTGTCTGCCGATACTTTGGTTGGATTTCAGAGTCCTTCCCAGTGCTGGAAGATGGAAGTCGGTGTAAACCAGTCGATTTGTCCGGATTATGAAGTGACGAAAAAATACTGGTGCCATGCCTTCAAATTTACTTTCGGTTGGAACTTGACCGGCTCAGGTTTCGGCGGAATTTCGAATCCTTCTGGAATACAGAGCGCAGCCTCTAGTAAAACTGCAAAAAATTAAGGGGTCTTATTTATGAGCCAAAAAATAACGGTAAAAAGTTATTCGGAAATCGCTGTCCCACACCTCAGTCGCATTGTTGCTAAAAATGAGGGGGTGATGGAAGAGTTGGCTACGCGAGTAGTAACAGATGTGAAAGCGGGGAAGTCGCTTTTTGCTTTCGGTTCGGGTCACTCGGCGATTTTTACGATGGAAATGTACCACCGAGCGGGTGGATGCGCGTTTTTGGTTCCGATTTTCGCGGATTATCTTCTTCCGACAGCCGGTCCGCCCGTGGTTCGCGTATTGGAACGTACAGCTGCGGTCGCGAACATGATGCTTGAGCGCGCGGAACCAAAGCCCGGTGAAATGATCTGGATCGCATCTCAGTCCGGGGTGAATGCGGCGGTCGTGGATTTTGCTCTGAAAGCGAAGTCGATGGGATTATTTACGGTCGCGTTTTCTTCGATCGAACACAGTTCGCAGGTGCAGTCGCGTCACTCGAGTGGAAAGCGTCTCTATGAGGTCTGTGATCGCACGGTCGATCTCGGCGGATTTCGGGGCGATGCATGTTTGGATATCGCTCCAGGAGTTCGTGCTGGGCCTCTCTCGTCATTGGGGGCCACGATGCTTGGCCATTCGATTCTGACGACGGCTTGTGCCCGTCTCGAAGCCGATGGAGTGCGTTGTACCTACACTTCCGTGAATACCCCAGAGGGTGAGGCCCGGAACAAGGCGATAGAGGTTGAAGCCATGAAGCGGGATCCTTTACTGCGGGGGTGAGTCCGCGCCCGATTTCCTGTCTCGATAGCTCCTCCGTCATTTTCCCATCGCCCTGCGCGTAGTCGGGAAAACTCTACCCATTTCGAACCAATCCAGTCGCGTTATCATAGAGGACTATGCGGATTCTTCTCTGCAACGACGACAGTGTTCACGCCCGCGGTATTCTAGTCCTTCAAAAAGCCCTTCAAAGTCTGGGGGATGTGCGCGTAGTTGCGCCACTCGAAGAGAAAAGTACGGCTGGCCATTCCCTGACCATTCATAAACCCCTTCGAATCCTAGAAATGTCTAAAAACTTCTATGGAGTGAGTGGTTCGCCGGCCGATTGTGTTCACATCGGGGTTGCTGAAATTTTTAAAGGCAAGAAGCCTGACCTCGTCGTTTCTGGCATTAATCGCGGAGCTAATTTAGGTCAGGATATTTTCTACAGCGGCACAGTTTCGGCTGCCCGCGAGGCCGCAATCATGGGTTTACCTGCGCTCGCAGTGAGCCTCTCGATCGACTTCTATAAACGTAAGTCGGAAACAAAATTAAATTACGAGACTGCAGGCGCGCTTGCGAAAAAAGTCATTCAGGCTTTTTTTCTTGGGAAGAAAAAATTTGGTCTCCCTGAACATACGCTTTTGAACCTGAACTCCCCGGATTTGCCTCTGAAAAAAGTGAAGGGAATTTCTCTCGCCCGCCAGGGGTTCCGTTATTACTCCTCCGAAATTCTTCGACGACGCGATCATCGCGGTAAGGACTATTTTTGGGTGGGCGGTGGCTACAAGGGTTTTATGAAAGAGCAGGGAACGGATTGTGACACCGTCGAGAGAGGCTATGCCGCCTTAACTCCGCTGCGTCTCGATACCACCTATCACGAATATCTGCTCGAACTCGTCGAGCGCTG
>CAYOJT010000028.1:0-3119 GCA_964404365.1 uncultured Bacteriovoracaceae bacterium | reverse complement strand
AAATCCGGCCAGGGCCAGCACGTGGACATGTCCATGCTCGACTGTGCCATCACCGCCACCTGCACCGCTTCGGCCAACTACCTGTGCAACGGCATCGTCCCCGAGCGCTGGGGCAATGAGGTGATCTTGAAATGAAGAAGCTGGCTATGATCCTGTTTGTTGCGTTGTTTTCATTCAGTTCCTGCGCCTCCAGTCGCGAAGGCCGCCGCGCTTCTCGTTACGATCGAATTCGTGAACAGAAAAGTTCCTACCGCATTCGGGGAACCGACTACACCGGTACGCTTACCGCATCTCAGCGCGCTCGACTCCGATCGAAGACGAAAGGATGGGGATGGCCGACCTACGATGTAGCGCTTACTTCAGAATTTGGCGAGCGAAATGGAAATCACCACGACGGAGCCGACTTGAAAGCAAATGTCGGAACTCCCGTGTTCTCTTCAGCCCCTGGAACGGTGATCTATTCCGGCAGCCAGATCGCAGGCTACGGGAAAATGATCGTGATTCGCCACGCCCATCAGATGTCGACCGTTTACGCTCATAATTCAAAGCTCTATGTCCGCAAGGGCGACAAAGTTCGAAAAGGGCAGCGAATCGCGCTCAGCGGGAACACGGGTCACACGACGGGGCCGCACGTGCATTTTGAGATTCGCGAAGGTGTGACGGCGATCAATCCGACCTTGTTGCTGCCCGCGCCTGACCTCGTGAACGCCGTGAATCGGAAGCTCGCAAAGGTGTCTCAAGGAACTCGTGCAGTCGCGTCTGAAACCGAGTCCAAAGGTCACCGCCGCCGCTTTCGTAAAATTAACTAAATCCATTCTTCCGCAAGCCCAGCCCAGCGCGCCTTCGACTCAAGGCGCAAGAAGAAGAACTTTCCGCTCGTGTAATCAACAAGATCGCCTCATAATAAGGGTAATCTGAAAGGAAATCCTCGCATGAAACAGATAATATTGATGGTTGTATTGGCATTAGTGAGCGCTCCGGTTTTCGCTGGTGACCAATCCTCCGGTTGCGGATTGGGTTGGGAAGTTTTCAAGAAAAACTCTCTCGTCTCGTCTTCCCTCCGCTCGATCACGAACGCTATCGCATCCAACACGATCGCGATGACCATGGGAACGTCGGGTTGTGCTAAGCACGACATCGTTCAAAAAGAGCGTGAAGCAGAATACTTCGCAGAAGCGAATTATCAGAAACTTCAGTCCGAAATGGCTGAAGGAAAAGGCGAGCACATCGTCGCTTTCGTTAAGATCATGGGTTGTTCGGATTCGGCAGCTGCAAAAGCAGGCGCGATCCTTCAAAACAACTACGAGCGCGTTTTCTCGAGCGATAAAGTGCCTCCGGGCAAAATGCTTGAGAACTCGGCCGACGTGATTTATGCATCCGACCTCGGATGTAAACTCGGTGCTTAAGGTTTAAGTTCTAATGGAGAGCGCCGGGGTTCGATGATTCGACCCCGGCGTTTTTTTATGCTCACGCGCGTTCGAAGCCTCATCCTGATTCTCGTTTCTGTTTCGTTTATCTCCGTCGAAACAACGAACGCATTCGCGCTCACTCCTGATCCGGCAGCCCTTTCCGCGAGTCAGGGCTGGAAAAATCTTCTCCACTATTTTGAATCAAGTTCGAGTGCGATCACGCAGGCGAGTCCTTTTTTCCTCTCTGGAAATGGACGCGAGGACCCACGGGCAGAGCTCGATGCGACGATACGCGAATTTACGAACCCCACTCGTAAAGTGGGCCCTCTCGATCAGGAGCCTATTTGCGCATTTCCTGCCCGGCGAGAATTCCTAGAAAGGGCCGGATATCGATTCCCGAAGCAGGAGTGTAAAGATTTCGATGAATTTATTGCAGGCGTTGCGCCTGAAAGTTTGACCTACGTTTACTCAAGCGCCTACCCGAACAATCCTGCCTCCATGTTTGGTCACACTCTGGTTCGTGTGAATAAGAGCCGTGATCTCAAGAAAAGTGATCCGCTCTTGGATTACGGAGTGAATTTCGCGGCTCAGATTCCAAAAGGGGAAATCGGAATAAAGTATATCCCGTTTGGATTACTGGGACTCTATCCGGGGACCATCGAGATTGCGCCTTACTATAATAAGGTGCTCGAGTATAACAGCGCCGAAAGCCGCGATTTATGGGAGTACGACCTGACATTCACGCCCGAAGAGGCTCGATTTTGGGTGAAGCACGTGTGGGAACTCCGCTGGCTTGCGATCTTTCGTTACACGTTTTTAACAAAAAATTGTTCGTATCAAATCATCCGGACTTTTCAGGTCGTGAGGCCGGAGTTGAAGGATATTCTCCCTCCAAATCCGCTTTACATTTTACCGGGTGATACCGTCCGACAGATCGCTGTACGCTATCCCGAACTGATCAGAAGCGTGAATTTTCGCCCCTCCCATTTTCGAGTCTTAACGAATCACTACGATCAGCTCGACGCAGAACAGGCATCGCTCTATGAAGGAGCGCTCGGATCGCGAGAAAAAATTCTGGCGCTCAAGGACCGAAAGGTCCTTGAGACTCTGAACGCCTTCTACGAATACGAAAAAACCGAACAACAGGAGCAGGTTAAGCCAGAAACGGCGGAGCTCTTAAGACTCGTTCGTGTGACGCGCGCAAAGCTTGGGGGACAGTCGGACTTTTTACCGATCGAGCAGCCCACTCTCCAAACGAATCGACCTGATCAGGCGCATGCCACTCGCCGTGTGGCGTTCACGTATGAAAGTGGCGGGCTGCGAGGAGTGGAGTATGGCGTAAAAGCCAGACTGGGCGTGCATGAGCTCCTGAATCGCGATGAGGGTTTTGAATCAAACTTCGGGATTGACGGGTTCGACATCGAAATCGTTCGAAATGCGGATCAGCATCGTTTTAGAATAAAGCGGCTTGAACTCTTCGATATGCAAACCATCCAGCCGATTCGAAAGACGAATTTTCCGATTTCGTGGAGGCTCTATGCCGGGTGGCGACCCATCGACGAGGCGAAGAGCGCGATTGCTTATAAGAAGGAATTTCGACTGGGCGGGGGAATTGGAGCCGTCGCTAGTCCCTTGCTTCAGAAGTTTTGGGTGGGCTTTTTTGCTGGGCCTCAAACCCACCTCGACGCTGTTATCGTTCCTCGCGATCGC
>CAYOJT010000027.1:0-15898 GCA_964404365.1 uncultured Bacteriovoracaceae bacterium | reverse complement strand
AGTTTTTCCGACTGAGCCTGCAACACCGATGACCGGAATTTTAAATTCCATTCTCCAGGCATGCGCAAGACTTCGGTACCCCTCTAATGAATCGGGCACTCCGAAAACCGCCACATTCGAAGGCAGGCCGCCCGGGATCTTAGCGCGAGATGCGAGAATTCCTGTTGCGCCGGACTCTACTGCTTTTTGGATAAAGCTATGGCCATCAAACCTTTCGCCCTCAAGGGCGACAAAAAGCGCGCCCTTTTCAATTTTGCGAGAGTCGGTGGTAACCGATGTGAAAGCGAGCGTCGGAGCAACTCCAGATGGCTTAGGGAGCGAAAGTGCTGAGGATACGAAATCGAGAGAGAGTTTCATTGCTTTTTATTACTGGTAGTTGGGAGCAAGATTATCTTTTTTAGCTGCGACCTGGCGTTCGAGAGTTCCCAGTTTCACAAGATCGATCACGTAAACCTGATTCATCAGGATCTCGGGCGAAATTCGAGCAAAAAGTCTACCCCTCCAGGTCGCGGTGTGCGCGTTTGCCCTGCCAATGATCCAGGATTGGTAGATTCCGTTTTTTGCCTTTTTAATTTCATCGTCTGTCATCGCCTCCACGCGGATATCCCACGTGAGGTTGGAAAACATTTTAGTGATCTTATCTTTTGAGTCCTCGAGGAGTTCAAAGGCCATGCTCTTCCCGGGTTCGTAGTGAGTCACTCTTGTGGTCAGACTGAACCGCTTCCACTCTTTTTGAGGCGGCTCGATCTTTAGTTCGATTACATCACCCTGAGTGACCTTACGGTTTATCTTCGGGTCTGTGGAGGCGGTAACGGTTCCTGTATCAAGTTTCGCTTCCTTCAAGTCGTGGTAATACACTGGCCACATCTTGAGTTCATCGATCGCACGGCCAATTTCCAGAGTGTTGTGAGTGCTCGGCACGCGACGCTCCCATTTCACATCGAAATCGGGGCCAAGAGCCGCGAAATAAGAAAGAGTGAGAACAAGGGCAAGAATCAGCCCCGAAGCGGTCAAAAATGGGTGGCGTTTCATAGGGTTCCCTTATCATGGGCGATCCTAAAATTCGCCTAGTTCGGGGGCGGAACACCCGCTATAAGATGACGAAGTGAGTAATAGAGAAGTCGTCATGAACACTCCAAAAGAGATCCTCGTTCTATTCGAAAACACGGAGTTTCTGGTCGTGAATAAACCGGCCGGCCTTCTCACCATTCCAGGCCGGGACCCGGCCGAGGATTCCGTTCTTAACATCCTTAGTCAAAATCAGAAACTTTGGGTCGTCCATCGCCTCGATCGCGAAACGAGTGGCTGCCTCGTGTTTGCGAAAACTGAATCGGCCCATCGCACGGCCTGTGGGTGGTTTGAGAATCACGAGACGAAAAAAGAATACGTCGCTTTCGCGAGTGGTGAGCCTCGAGTTCCGGTTCAGAAATTCGATGCACCGATCGAAGGCGCGCGAGCCCTTTCTCAGATGTCGGTGGTGTCACGATTCGGGGGCGGATTTATCGCGACCATTCGGATCCTGACCGGTCGTAGGCACCAGATTCGAATCCATCTCTCGAGCGGAGGTTATCCGCTCTTCGGCGATTTGACCTACAAAGGAGCGACGGAGTGCGGGAGCGTGAAATTTTCCCGTGTTGCTCTCCATGCGAGAAAACTTGAGTTACCTGGGAACTTGAAATTTTTGGCTCCGTACCCGGAAGACTTTTTATCCTGGTCAAAAGAGCTTGGAGCAAAACTTCCATGAGCCTTCTTTTCGAAGAACTCGACACGGCTTGGTTTAAGCGAACTTCGGAACTCGAAAAATCCGAAGCGGTTCGCGTTTTTCATGGCCCCGGTGAAGGAAAGGGGCTGAGTTCCAAAATCGCAATCGAAGTATTCGGTTCACACGCGTGGGTATACGAATGGGAAGGCGACGGCGAGAAGCTTTCCGAGGGCTCAAAAACGGAGATCGCGCGTTTTCTTGAGTGTAAAAAATTAAAAGGAGCCGTTTTCCTCTCACGCCCCGAGAAAGAAACGCCGAGCGACGCGGTGAAGCTCTTCGGGGAACTTCCGGATTCCTCGACGATTCAGGAATTGGGTTCAAAATTTAAAATTCGCTTTGAGGGTGTGAAACATCCAGGACTTTTCTTGGACCATGCTCCGCTTCGTGCTTGGCTAAAAGGGAGTGGGATCGTGAACGGAGCCACCGTGTTGAATACGTTTGCGTATACCGGTTCACTCTCGGTTGCGGCGCGCGCGGGAGGAGCAGCTCATGTTACCACGCTCGATTTGTCGCGACCCACGATTGATTGGGCAAAAGAAAACTGGAAATTGAATCGATTTCCAGAAGAAGAGTCGGATTTTATTTTTGGAGATGTTTTCGAATGGCTCCCTAAATTTAAAAAGCGCGATCGTAAGTTTGATGTCGTGATTCTAGACCCCCCTTCGTTTTCGAGGAGCGCAAAAGGTAATTTCTCGACCTCGAAAGACCTCGAGAAGCTCCATACCCTTGCGATTGAGCTTCTGAATGCTAAGGGGCTCCTCATCACGTCGATCAATTCGCGAAATGTTTTGAAAGAAAAATACTTGATGGAAGTGGAGCGGGCTGCGCGCTCACGGGCTCGAAGCGTAAAAATCATTAAAGAATTGTCTGCACCCCCCCAGAGTTTCCCGAAATGGGATTCCTTGAAGGGTTGGGTCTTTTCAGTTCCCTGATCGACTCACTAAACAATCTCTTCAATTATTTCTTTAATTATGCGCGATTTAAAACTCGGAAAAGTAAAACTCGAGCGAGCCCTCTCCAAGCGGGGATTGGCTTCTCGCACGCAGGCGCGCGCACTGATCGAGGCCGGGAAAGTGATCGTGAATGGGATTAAACGTCTTGATCCCGGATTTTTTGTGAACCCGGATACCGCGAAATTTGAAATTGAAGGAGAGAAGGCTACGGCTTTTCAGTGGCGTGCTCTGATTCTGAATAAACCGAAGAACACAGTCACGACTCGGTCCGACGAAAAGGGTCGAAAAACGATTTTTGATTTGCTCTCAAGAGACGAACAGGCCCTCAAGCTTCACGCGGTAGGGCGCCTCGATTATGCGACGACGGGACTTTTAATTCTGACGAATGACACAAAATTCTCAAGTTATCTGACTGATCCCGAGAATGAAATTCCACGCACCTACATCGTTACGGTTCGCGGCGAGGTAGTCGCGGAGTCGGCTTCACGTGCTCAGAAAGGGATTCAGGACGAAGGTGAAACCTTAAAGGCGAACCGCGTGAAAATCCTAAAGGCCTCCGGGCGAGAGAGCCTCCTGGAAGTCGAACTTCTCGAAGGGAAGAATCGGGAGATCCGGAGATTGTTTCTTGCGCTCGGGCATGAGGTGATCGCTTTGAAGAGAATTTCTTATGGCGACATCCATTTAGGCGACCTTGGGAGCGGAAAAACACGCGTCTTGAATCTGTCGGATGCAAGGGCCCTATTTCCTCACGCATCTTTTCGAAACTGATTCATTTTTTCTTCACCGAAAACCCTCTCGGCTTCGAAGCGGTTGCAGCTTTTACAAAGTAAACGCAGGTTCTCGATTTTGTTCCCTCCATTTAAGGCCAATGGAATTTGATGATCAATCTCAAGTCCATACTGGGAACCACGCCGCGTGCATTGCGACTGATTTCTCTTCCAGATTTCTCTCTTGCTTTTTAATGGAATGAATCGGGTGATTCGAGGCGGATTCGGTTCGGAGGGTTCGACCTTTCTTGGGAAAGATATGGCGCGTCGTTTTGTGATTCCTCTCGATCGATTTGTTGATTCTCCGGACTGATCAGCAGGAAATCGATGAGGTTCGGTTTCAGCAGGTGTTGATTCTGTATGTTTTGATTCTGCATGTTTTGAATCTGTGTGAGCTAAACAATTGAATGTCAGGTCATTTTTCTTGAGCCAACTCTCAGCAAGCATTCTCAGGATAACGCTATGATCACCCCGGCTTCTGTGAGCGGATAGATTCTTCACTTTTTTCCAAAGCCTGCTCAACTCGGCATCGAGATCAATGGTCAAGGTCTCCGTTATGAACAGGCCCTTAACTTCCGCAATCTTCACTTCCACTTCGCGCGATGATTTGTTTTCGATGCATTTGAAGAAATCCAATTTCTCGGTTTTGGACATGCGCTGACCTAGCCTCGATTCTTGCTTGAAATGCGTTTGTACTTTCGAGACAGCCGAAACTGAAAGTGACCCGCTTTCGATCATGGGTTTTAGCTCGGGGAGTTCCTTCACTGCGCGCATGGCTTGAATACGTTGATAGGTTTGTGTTTCCGTGAATCCAAGTTCTCTCACGCAGTAACTAAACAGGCCGTCATACTTGAGTTCAGCGTAGGCGCGACGTTTTTCGATTTCGTACAGACACTCCAGGATTTCAACGCCAATTCGGCGTTCGATGGTTACAAGTTTTTTAATACGAGAAAATAGGTGCGAGTTATTCATGAGGCCTCTCGTTGACACGAACGTTTAGGATGAAGCGTTTGTCCGAAAGGCCGCGCGCAGGAAGCGCGCGGAACGAATGTCTTTGTTACTATTTATCACATAAGTTTAAAAATTCGATCGAAATTCAGTTTTTTTATTTCGGCACTATCTGCGCAAATCGAAACTCAAAAGTTTAACGGGCTAACTTAAAGAGCTAATTCAAAAAAACTAGTTTATAGAGCTGATTTGTAGATCTGATTTAGGGAGCACCTGAATTACGTGTCCATCGTAATAAAAAACAACACCCACTCTGAATCATTTGGAGTCTAAGCAAAGAGTCCCGCGAATTCTTCCGGTAGTCGATCCTCGAACTTCAAAATCTCACCACTCATCGGATGCGGAAATGAAATGAAGTGAGAGTGAAGCGCCGGGCGCGGAAAAGCGCGAAGCGGTGGGGCGAGTTCGCGGCCATATTTTGGATCACCGATTAACGGATGTCCCATCGCAGCTGCCTGAACGCGAATCTGGTGAGAGCGCCCGGTCTCGAGTTCGAAATCCACGCAGGTGATTTCACATCCGCGAAACTGCGCGCTACGAATCGGTTCAGCTCGGAGGCGAGCGAGTTTTGCTCCAAAGGTATTTTTCGAAACGACTTCCATCGTGTTCGTCTTTTCGTTTTTCAGTAACCAATGCTCCCAAACAGAAGCGAGAGACAAGTGGCCTTGGACGACCGCTTGGTAACGCCGGATCAGATCGCCCTTTTGAAGGGACTGAGTTAGGCGGTCAGCGGATTTCGAACGCTTCGCAACCACCATGAGGCCTGAGGTGTTCCGATCGAGACGATGAACGAGGCCCACGTAATGGCGGCCGAAATGTCCGCGGAGCCAGTCCACGAGGTTGTCGTCGCCCGTATGTTCGCCTTGGGAAAGTAGTCCTGCGGGCTTTGAAAGCACGACCAGGTGCGTATCTTCGAAGAGGATAGTTGGGGTCAGGTTCTTTGCCATTGAGGTTTCAAAATACGGGGGCTTCGCCCGGTTACACACAGAAAAAAAACAGAAGACTACTCATCCTACGCGCCGCGTCTTCTGTCAAAATAAATAAAGCATGAAGACCTACCACAACCTTCTTCGCCACGTTTTAGAGCATGGAACCGATAAAGAGGACCGTACGGGAACTGGGACCCGAAGCGTATTTGGATACCAAATGCGATTCGACCTATCCGAGGGCTTTCCGCTCGTTACGACTAAAAAGGTTCACCTGAAATCCATTATTCATGAACTGATCTGGTTTTTAAAAGGCGACACGAATACCGCCTATTTAAAAGCAAACGGCGTTTCCATCTGGGATGAGTGGGCGGACGAAAACGGAAACTTAGGTCCCGTCTATGGTGCGCAGTGGAGATCCTGGCGTGGAGCAAACGGCGAAACCATCGATCAAGTTTCAAATGTGATCGCCGAGATCAAAAAGAATCCGGATTCGCGACGCCTCATCGTGAATGCCTGGAACGTCGCTGAAATTTCGAAGATGGCGCTCCCGCCTTGTCACGCGTTCTTTCAGTTTTACGTCGCAAACGGAAAGCTCTCGTGTCAGCTGTACCAGCGATCTGCGGATATTTTTCTAGGGGTTCCTTTTAATATCGCGGGTTACGCGCTCCTCACGATGATGATCGCGGAAGTGACAGGACTGGGTCTAGGCGACTTTGTTCATACTCTGGGCGATGCGCATCTGTATAAGAATCACTTTGAACAAGCGCAGCTCCAACTATCGCGCGAGCCGAAGCCTCTTCCGACGATGAAAATCATTCGTAAGGTCGATTCGATCTTCGATTTCAAATTCGAAGATTTCGAACTCGTGAACTACGATCCGCATCCAGGGATAAAGGCGCCGGTGGCGATCTGAGTATCACTTTGACTGAAGGCCCAAAATTGACCGATTCCACTCCTAAAAAATCACGCATTTCCATCATCGCCGCTGTTTCGACGAACGGGGTAGTGGGGAAGAACAATGCCTTGCCCTGGTCGCTCCCAGCGGACCTAAAGCGCTTTAAGGAAATCACTTACGGTGCTCCCATCATCATGGGGAGAAAGACTTACGAGTCGATCGGGCGGCTTCTTCCGGGTAGAAAAAACATCATCATTACCCGCGATGCCTCTCGAATGATTCCGGGCGCAACGCTCGTTCGGTCTCTAGATGAAGCCATCGTTTCCGCAGGGGACGCTCCCGATATTTATGTGATTGGAGGAGCTGAGATTTGGAAACAGGCTCTCGCTTTGACGGATCGCCTTTATATTACAGAGATCGACCTGAAGATTGAGGACGGTGATGTCTTCTTTCCAGAATGGCCAGTGATTAAATCCGAAGCCATCACTACGGGTGGGCGCTTCATTCAATTCACGGAAACTAAACGTGAAGAAATGATGTCCCAGAAACCGACTTTTCGGTTTCTGGTGTTTGATCGCGTACCGATTTCATCCGTTCCTTGATTTAGCTCTTGAAAGCAAACAACCCGACTCGAAGATCGAATCGGGTTGTTCTATTTTTTTTCTTAAAAATGATTGTGGTGACTTCGCTTATCGCGAATTACTCAGCCAAAAGCTTCATCGCGTTCGTGACGAACTTCTTACGCTTCGTGAGGCTTGCGAGCTGGTAAGCTTGCAAGAGCTCCTGAAGGTCACGGTCTTTCGATGCAATCGTGAAAGCGGATGCTGCCATCGTCGGTTTCGCTTTCGAAGTTTTCGCAAAGCTCAAGAAATCTGAGCGGACGGAAAAGTTCGCTGCTTGAATCTCCTCGAGAGGAATTTTCAAGAATTGCGAAACGAGAGGAAGCTTATCCCAGGGAAGAGGTGCTCTTCCATGCTCGATGTTCGAGATGAATTGGACTGAACAGTCGCAGGCTTTTGCGACTTCTGCTAATCCATAACCTTTTTCGAGACGATTTTTTCGGATGAGATCACCGAGAGGGCCAAATGATCTGGAGTCATTTGAGCGCCCTTTAGGACGGCCACGTAGTTTCATAGACGTAGAGACATACGAGAACTTTCGAGCGACTGCCAACAAGAATTTGACGATTGATTGAAGAAAAATACATTGACTCGTGCATTTTCTAAAAATCCATATAACCTAAAACCATCAACACGACTTTTACTAACCTCATTTGAAGGAGTGGATATGCGCCGCATTAAGTTCATGATTGTTCTCATTTTGTCCCTTTTCTTTGCCACGAGTCTTTCACTAACTTCGATTACTGCCGCCGCTGAAACGGCAAAGAAAGATGAAACCACCCAGGTAGAAAAGAAAGCCGGAAAGAAGACGGCAAAAGAAGAGAAGTGCGAAAAGTGCCACGAGAAAAAGTCAGAGTGTAAGTGCCACGACAAAAAAGACGGTGAATGTGAAAAGTGCCACGACAAAAAAGACGGTGAATGTGAAAAGTGCCACGGCAAAAAAGACGGTGAATGCGAAAAGTGCCACGGCAAAAAAGACGGTGATTGCGAAAAGTGCCATGACAAGAAAAACTGTGAATGCGAAAAGTGCCAGGACAAGAAAAACTGTGAATGCAAGAAGTGCCACGACAAAAAAGACGGCGATTGTGAAAAGTGCCACGATAAGAAGGGTGGCGACGCTTCGGCGCCTGCCGCTCAACCTGAAGTGAAAAAAGAAGAGCGCAAGCACTGGTAATTTCACATTTCGAATCGAAATGCATGCGGCTCCTGCGAAAGCAGGGGCCGTTTTTTTCTGGGCACTATTCTAGGTGTAAAAGAAGGAAGAAGCTGACCCGTCCTCCCATGATTGAGTCCAAGCGGTATGCGGGTTTCGATGGCTGCATTCAACTGATGAATGCGTATTGCTCATCCTTGCAAAATCCTTGGTGCGATAAAAGGCTGAAGAAATGCAGAAAAGAGCGCCTTGATTTACCTTAAGTGGATAGAGCGGTCTTTGAGAGAGGATTTTCCGGATTCGAGGGTTGAGCGGTCGGAACGAATCCAATCGCGATTTTACCCCCGATGCGCTTATCTTCGAGTTTCTCCAGTGGCGGATCTCTCAAATCCCAAACGATGCCGACGAATGAAAGACTCTTTAAAATATAGTAAGTAATGTCGATCTCGTACCAAAAAAATCCCTGCCGGGTCGCGCTCTGGTAACAGTGGTGATTATTGTGCCAGCCTTCTCCAAGGGTCAGGAGTGAAAGCCAAAAATTATTTCGAGAAGTATCCGTCGTCTCATAACGGCGTGATCCGTATACGTGAGAAAGCGAATTAATCGTGAAAGTGCCGTGCCAGAGGATCACAGTGCTGATTAAGAATCCCCAGACAAACGCAGGCCACCCACCAACTGCATAGAGAACCGCGGCGAAGATGACTGTTGGTACATGAGGGTAGCGATTCAGCCAAACCAGTTCCTTATACTGCGTCAAATCTCGAATGAGCTCAGTCTGTGTACGATCGTAAACCGGCGAAAGAATCCAGCCACAATGAGACCACCAAAAGCCATCGAGGAGCGGAGAGTGAATATCCTCTTCTTGATCAGAATATTTATGATGGTGGCGGTGGTGAGCGGCCCACCAAAGTGCGCCTTTTTGGGCTGATGCTTGAGCGAGGAAAGCTAAGAAAAACTGGAATGCACGGGAAGTCTTGTAGGAGCGGTGAGAAAAGTATCGGTGATATCCGCCCGTGATTGCGAACATGCGCAGGTAGTACATCCCGACACATAGGCCAACCCATTTCCACGCAAACGGAACCGTGAATGCGAGCGCCACGGCTGCTAAGTGGATCGCGAAAAAAGGAATCGAGCGGACTAAGTGAATTTTCTTCGATTCTGCATGAGCACTCATATATCGCCTCTGTCGTCGCTCCTAGGGCCGGGATAGGTCCTGGGACGGGTTGAAGATGGTTAAAGAGTAATTGGAGCGGGGCGCGTAAAGGTGTAAGAGTTGTGTAAGACAAACCATGAGTGATTCGTCAAAGAAGGCTCCTTCTCGAGCACGGCCCACCTCAGATGATTTTTATTACCTCGATCCGGCGCACACGGACCCGGCGCGTGTGAAGCGCGAGCGGGCTCGCGCCCAAGAGCTGAAAAAGAGTGGCTGGTGGAAGGGCATCGTGGCGAAGGGAATTTGTCACTACTGTGAGAAAAAATTTAAAGCGTTTGAACTGACCATGGACCACGTTGTGCCCATCGCGCGCGGTGGTTCGAGCGTGAAAGGGAATGTGGTCCCCGCATGTAGAGCCTGTAATGCGACGAAAAAACTCGACACTCCCGTCGATCAGATTTTTAAACAACTTGAAGCAGAGCGGGCCGCTCGTCAGGAAGAAGAATGAGCGGAAATGATTCGACGACGGGCTGGGGTTCAGGCACGACCCAGTTTTTCTATACTTTAACCCCTGAACGAGTCCTCGAAGCGGTCGAGGCCTCCGGCATTCAGTGTACGGGCCGTTGTCTGGCGTTAGGGTCTTTCGAGAACCGAGTTTACGACGTCGAGATCGAAACTGAAGATGGATCCCGCCCGCGACATCCGACTCAGTATCAGCGTGTCGTAAAATTCTATCGTCCCGGTCGCTGGAGTGAAGCTCAGATTTTAGAAGAGCACGAGTTTTTAGCCGATCTCGCGAAAGCAGAAATTCCTGTAATCGCCCCACTCGAGTTTCCGGATGGCGGCACGATTCGAAAAACGCCCGAGGGGATCATTTACTCAATTTTCCCGAAGCGCGGTGGACGCTCTCCCGACGAGCTCGATGCGGAACAGCTGGTGCGTACGGGAAGATTGCTCGCGCGTATTCATCAGATCGGAGCCGCTAAGAAGGCTCAACATCGAATTCATCTGACACCAGAAACTTACGGAACTGCGAACCTCCAGTACCTTTTGAAGAACAATGTTATCCCCGAAGAATTTCGTTCACGTTACGAACGCGCAGTGAGGGGTATCGTCGATCACGTCACTCCCTGGTTTAAAGAAACAAAATCACAGCGAGTGCACGGCGACTGCCACCGTGGAAATCTTCTTTTCGGCACAGAAGGCGCTTTTTTCCTCGATTTCGATGACATGGTGGTGGCCCCTCCGGTTCAGGATTTGTGGCTGATTTTGCCTAGTCGGGAACGTCAAAAACTTGAACTTTTGCTTGAGGGATACGAAGAAATAGGGGACTTTGATAGAAGTACTCTCCGATTGATCGAACCTTTGCGTGCTCTGCGATTTGTCCATTATACTGGATGGGTGGCTCGAAGATGGGAAGATCCCGCCTTTCCGAAGGCGTTCCCTCAATTTGGATCTCCCCGTTACTGGAGCGACGAAACGGAAGATTTGGAGAGGCAGTGGAGAATCATTCTGAGCGGTCAGGCCTTCGGGTCGGAGACCGAAAACGAAGACGAAGGGGCGGGAAACCATTGATTCATAAGAATCTTTTCGCACGACGTTTTACCGAATTTGCTCTCGCCGCATTCTTCACTCTGACTCTTTCCGCCCAAGCCTCAACGGAATTCATTCCGGATGAGCCGATCAGCGATTTTATCCCCCTGAAAAGTGACGAGCCTACCGCGGATTTCTGTGCGACCTGGAACCCAGAGTTCGCCTACCGTGGGTATCAGTGTTGTTCGAAGAAGCTCTACACCTACGTTTCGACCGGACGGAAATCTCGCCGCCAAAACAGCTGCGCACCGAACCGGATTAAATGGACCTTCTGCGATGAGCGCACTCCTGACCAGGTCGAGTACATCGAGCAGGTCGAAAAAGGAAAGGTGAAGGACGTCCTCGGCGACATCCTCGCTAGCGCCGCAGGTAAAGGTCAGCAGGCTTTCTGTCATAGCGACGAAGGATTTCTCGCGGCAGGTCGCCCGCTAGTTCCCACTGAAGCGAATCGCGTGAGCCTGAGAAATGCGGCACGCTGTACGAATTTTGGAACCGATCAGATGATCGGTGCACTCGAGTGGATGGGTCGCGAAATTAAACACGAATACCGCGAAAAAGAATTTCAGCATGCGAAGCTGGTTGTTGCGGACATTGCAGCCCCAAGAGGCGGGTGTATTTCGGGTCGGGGTGGCCGCCGTGCTCATAAATCTCATGGGAACGGAATCGATGCGGATCTCGGCTATTTTAATCCGGTGAACTCGAAGCCAGGCGAAGAGCGTTTTAATAAACTTTTTTACGTCGCGACGAACTGGTGGTTCCTGAAAAAACTTTTTAAGAATCCTTATGCCTGCGTGAAATCGGTATTCGTGGATCAGAGTCACATTCGTAAACTCGAACGATACGCACATACGGACCCAGAATGGGCGAAACTGCGGCCCTACATTCGCCATGTCAGAGGTCACAAGGATCACTTCCACATACGCGTGGGGGATGTGCCCGGGGTCCCGGGTTGTAACCACGCCCCGGACCCGAACGACGACGAAGAGGTCGCGGATGAAGCCGATGGAACTGAAGTGGCGAGCACAGACGATGAAAATCAAGATGCCGAAGCATCAGCAGACGAAGTGAATGCTGAACGCAAGGCGTCACCCGAGGGTCAGCAGCGCGCGGTTGCTGCGACGGATACCATTGTGGTCTCTGGAAATATCATTCCGGATCACAAGCTTGAGCCTGCTATCACTCAAAAATACGAAGTGAAGCGCTCGAAGAAGCATCGTTCTTCTCGCCGCGTTGCTTCTAGTCATAAGCGCTCAAAAACCTCCTCCGATTAAGTCACCGAAAGTTCATTTCCGTTCAAGATCCATCCTCAAGGATTACGCGAGAATGGATTGAGAACCGCTTGATATTACAATAGAATCATCTTCTATGGCCGAGTCCTCGAAAAAACCTGTAGCCCGTTATGTCCGTTCACACACCTGCGGCGAACTTCGCGCGCAAAACCTCAATCAGGAAATCACTCTTTGCGGTTGGATTGCAAAACGCCGAGATCACGGCGGGTTAATTTTCGCGGACCTTCGCGATCGTTACGGCCTGACCCAAATCGTTTTCGACCCGGCGACATCCAATATGCCGAAAGAGGCGTTCGCAAACGCCGAGAAGATCCGTTCCGAGTATGTCGTGTGGGTAAAAGGGAAAGTTCGCGCGCGCCCCGAAGGCATGACCAATACAAAACTCTCGACCGGAGAAATCGAAGTCATCTGCAGCGACATCACGATTCTCTCTGAAGCGAAAACCCCGCCCTTTGCGATCGACGATGATGCAGAAGTGGCCGAAAATCTTCGCCTGAAATACCGCTACCTCGATCTCCGTCGGAAGGGACTTCAGAATAACCTCCTCGTTCGAAATAAAGTTCTCTCGATCGTCAGAAACTACCTCGAGTCACATAACTTCTGTGATGTTGAGACTCCGATTCTTTATAAATCGACGCCCGAAGGTGCTCGCGACTACATCGTGCCTTCCCGCGTGAATCGCGGAACATTCTACGCGCTTCCTCAGTCGCCTCAAACGTTGAAGCAGCTTCTGATGATCTCTGGAATGGACCGTTACTATCAGATCGCGCGTTGTTTCCGCGATGAAGACCTTCGAGCAGATCGCCAACCTGAGTTCACTCAGATCGACATCGAACAGAGTTTTATGGATGAAGAAGCATTTTTTCCGATCTTGGAAGGAATGATTAAAAAACTCTGGAAAGAAATCTTGGGTGTCGAGATTCAAACTCCCTTTCCTCGTATGCCCTACAGTGAGGCGATGAATCGTTTCGGCAGCGATAAGCCCGATGTGCGATTCGGGCTTGAGCTGCAGGACATTTCGGATGTGTTTTCGAAATCGACCTTTCAAGTCTTCCAAAATGCGCTGAAGCCGAATGGCCGCGGATTCCCAGGTTCGATCCGTGCAATCGTCGCTAAAGGAGTAGCGGATAAGTTTTCACGAAAAGATACGGATGATCTTCAAGAGTACATCAAGCCTTACGGAGCGAAGGGTCTCTTAATCATCAAATCCCCGGCAGCTGGTTCAGCAGGTCCGGATATGGAGTTGGCGTCACCGGCTGCGAAATTCTTTTCGCCTGAGGAAAAAGCGGCTCTCATCAAGAAACTGAACCTCGGACTGAACGACATCGTATTCGTCGTAGCCGACGGGAAAGAGCAAGTCGTCTTTGATGCGCTCGGTGCGCTTCGTTTGAAGCTGGGCGATCGTCTTGGAATGATCCCGAAACCATCGGAGCATAAGTATGCATTCCTTTGGGTGATGAACTTTCCGCTCATGGTTTATGACGATAAGGAGAACCGCTACTTTGCAGCTCACCATCCGTTCACAAGTCCGCGTCCGGAATTCTTCGATGATTTCATCGCCGGTCGAAACCTGGATAAAATCGAAGCTTCAGCTTACGACATGGTCTTGAACGGAGTGGAAGTGGGCGGCGGATCACTCCGGATTTATCGATCAGAAGTCCAGGCAGCGATGTTCAAACTCTTGGGTCTCACTCCGGAGGAAGCGAAAGAGAAATTCGGCTTCTTCCTCGAAGCTCTCTCCTACGGAACTCCTCCTCACGGCGGTCTTGCGTTCGGGGTAGATCGACTGGTGATGCTCATGTGTGGCGCAAGCGCGATTCGCGATGTGATTGCGTTCCCAAAAACTGCGAGCGCATCTGATTTGATGGCAGATACCCCAAGCGTGGTAACGAAAGCACAACTGGATGAACTCGGAATTTTCGTACAAAACACGTCAAAGAGCGATTGAGCGCTTTTCGACTGAAACGTTCGACCTTCTGATTATTGGAGGCGGAATTACGGGCGCAGCATGCGCTCGTGATGCGGCGTCGCGGGGATTAAAAGTCGCGCTCGTTGAAAAAAATGATTTCGCAAGCGGTACCAGTTCCGCTTCATCGAAACTCGTTCACGGGGGTCTTCGCTACCTCGAAAACCTCGAGTTTAAGCTCGTTTTTGAAGCCCTCTCTGAGCGATCGCACCTCATCCGGACTACTCCGAACATGGTTCGGTGGCTAAAATTTTATCTCCCAGTCTATAAGGGAGATGCCCGCGGAATGAATCTCATTTCGCTTGGGCTTCTTCTTTATGATGTTCTCGCTCTTTTTCGAGGTCCCCACTTTCACGACCGCCTTTCACGTAAGCAGATGATCGAACAGGTTCCTGGACTTAAGACCGAGGGGCTAGTGGGCGGATTTACCTATTACGACGCTTCCATGTGGGACGATGTGATGTGTGTCGAAACGGCCCGGGCCGCTCACGCTGCGGGCTCAGCGATCGCAAATTACGTGGAAGCGGAAACTCCCATTTGGGAGAATGGAAGAATTTTTGGTTTCGAATGTAAGGACCGCGAAACTGGTGCGAACTTTAAGCTCAAGGCCATTCGTACGGTTGTTTGTGGCGGTCCGTTTACGGATATTGTGGGCGAGAAGCTTCTCCAAGGTGCGCCAGAGAGCGAAAAAGAAAAGTTCTCAGACCATGGGCACTGGAAAAAATGGCTGAAACCGTCGCGCGGCGTGCATCTGGTTTTCGACTCAAAACGTTTTCCCGTTCAAGGCGCACTTCTCCTCATGAATCCCGACGACGGGCGGATTTCGTTTGTGATTCCTAGAAAAGATTTTGGTGCAGGCGTCACTGTCGTCGGTACAACGGACGGTCCGTCCCCTGAGGACCCATCGAAGGTTCGAGCAGAGAAAGAAGATCGGGATTATCTCTTTGCTCTCCTCGCTCGATATTTCCCAACGCTTAAACTTTCGCCCGAAGATTTAATTTCTTCCTATGTGGGTGTGCGGCCACTCATGGACCCGGCTTTTGGGCAGGAACCTGGAGCAGGTTCTAAGTCCCTTCAGTCGGTGAGCCGCGAACACCACATCGATAAGGGTCCTGGCGGTACGACTCTCGTGGCGGGAGGTAAGTACACGACTCATCGGCTCATGGCGCGAGAGATTATCGACTACGCTATGAAATACTGGGAGGACGATCGCTGGACGGGCGCTATTCCGCCACCACCGCCTTACCAGAGTTCAAAAACGGACGATCCCGTGAATCCAGCCGTATCGAAAGAAGCGGTGAAACGGATTGATCGGAAGAACGTCCCTCACGAACTGATCGAGCGCTTTGGAGCGGATTCGCTCCAGGTGATGAAGTTAGGAAATCCTTCGAATGAAGACCCGGAAGGTTTTCCTAGGATCGAAGCCCAGTTTCGGTACCTGATGGACCACGAAATGGTTTTACACCTTGAGGATTTCTATTTTCGGAGGCTTCCGATCTACCTCTCCCGAAAAGACCATGGGCTACCGTGGGCGGAGCGCCTTTCTCAGATCTGGGCAGAAAAACTTAAAAAGAGTGAAATTGAACGCAAAGAAGAATTGAAACGCTTCGAAGAGCGAGTGAAAATTCGTAATGACGGGGGTGTTGCATGAGTGATGTGAGTTCGGAAAAAATGGAAAAACAGTCGTACCGGAAGTTTGATACGTTTGCAGAATTCTACCCTTTCTACTTAGGTGAACATCGAAATCGCATGTGTAAGCTCCTGCATTTCATGGGTACGCTTTTAGTCATTGCGACCCTTCTTGGGATCA